>JAJPIH010000076.1 GCA_021324875.1 Alphaproteobacteria bacterium | reverse complement strand
GTGATGGATACCGACATGATCGTCGAACGGTTGCGTCGGGCGCGGCCGGCACGCGCCGCTTGAGCGCACGACCATTCGGGTGCTGGAGGGGATCATGCGCGAGAACCGGGTAAAGCGCATCCTGCGCCAAGGCGGCTTGGCGCTCGGGACGCATGTCGGCGGCATCGCCGACCCGCAGATCGTCGAAATCATCGGCCTTGCCGGGTTCGACGCGGCGTTTATCGATATGGAGCATACAAGCCTCGACCTGCACGACGTGCAGGCGATGGTGATGGCCGCCGAACGCGTCGGCATCACCCCGATTGTGCGCACGCCGGGCTTTGATCCGGCCTTCATTCTGCGTCTGCTCGACATGGGGGTGCAGGGGATCCAGGTGCCGCATGTGCAAGACGCCGAGGCCGCGCGCGCTGCGGTCAAGGCGGTGCGCTACCCGCCGGAGGGCGAGCGCGGCATGGCGGCCGGCAGCCGTGCCGCCGAATTCGGGCGGATCCCGCTGGTCGAGCATATGGCGCAGTCGAACCGCGAGGTGCTGCTCGCCTGCATGATCGAGGATATGGCGGCGGTCGAATGCATCAACGAGATTGCCGCGGTCGAAGGGGTCGATCTGCTAGCGGTCGGCCCTTCCGATTTGTCGCGCTCGCTCGGCGTCAGCGGCACCCCCGACCACCCGCGGCTCGTCGCGGCCATCGAGCGGGTGCGCATGGCCGCGCAACACAGCGCCGGAGCCCGCTTGGCGCTGCCGCTTGATCATGCCGCCTATCCGCGCAACGCCGCGCAGCTCAAGGCGATGGGCGTCGGTTACACGAATTGCGCGCCCACGCCGGAGGCCCGGCTGCTCAAATCGATGCGCGAGCAGGCCGCGGAGGCGAGAAAGGAACTCGGCTAGCTGTCGAAGCCAAGCCGGTTGATCAGGCGCGCGACGGGCGATAGCCCGCCGTCGCCTGAGAATGGCCGACGTCCGCCCGGAGCAGCCCTGTTGCGCGCGTGGCGTCGATCCCGCGACGGCCGCGGCCCAGACCCCTCCCCGAAGCCGCATCGCCAGCCGCCGCTTTCGCCGGCGCGTCGCTGTGAGCGCTTCAGTGTCAAATCAGCACATGCCGGCGCGGCAGAGGGCAGCCGCGGCCGGCGGGTCGGCGCAATCAGCTGCGTTTGATCTCGGACAACAGCTTTTCGGCGTCTTTTTTCTCGTTAAACGCGGCTCCCGACCCGAGCAATTTTTCGAGCATCGCCTGGGCATCGGCGCTGCGCCCGGCGCGCTGCAACGCCGCCGCCAAATGATAGGCGATCGACGGGTCGCCCGGCGCCGAGGCGTTTGCCGCTTTCAGATAGGTCAGGGCCTTGTTCGTGTCGCCCTGGGCGAGCAGGATCCAGCCCAGCGTGTCATCGACCTGCGGCGCGTTGGGGGCAGCCGCCACCGCCCGCTGGGCAAGCTCGCGCGCTTTATTCAAATCGCCCTTCTGCTGATAGAGCCAGGCGAGATTGTTCAACATGATCGGATCGGCCGGGTGCGACCCGAGAAGCTTGGTGTAGAGCGCGATCGCCGCGTCGTAATTCTTGGTCTGGATATAGAGTGAGGCCAGCGCCGAACTGATCGGGTAGTTGGTCGGATCGTCTCTGAGCCGCGCCTGCAGCAACGTCTCCGCCTTGTCGGCAGCGCCGGCTCGTTGGTAGGCGGAGGCAAGCCCGGCCCGCACGTCGTCGTTGTTCGGCTTTGCGGCGAGATCGCGTTCGAGCAAGCCGATCGCCTCTTTGGTGCGGCCAGCCTTCTCCAGCAACGCTGCGGAGGTGAGGTCATAGACCATGTTGTCGGGATCTTTTTTGGCGAGATCCCGCGCCTCGGCCAACCCGGCATCGACGCCGCCGATATCGGCCGCGACATCGATCAGGCCGGCCTCGATCACGATGTTTTGCGGATCGCGATCGAGCGCAGCCCGCAGCACCGATTGTGCCTCGACATAATTCTTGGCCTGTTTGAGAGCCGCCACATAGCGTTCGAGGATCCGCCCGGAATCGGGTTGTAACTCATAGGCGCGCTTGTAGGCCGCGATCGCGGCGGCAACATCGCCGGCGCCGAGCGACGCCCGTGCCTGCGCGTCGAGCACATCGACGTTGGACGGAAATTTGCCGGCAAGCGCGGCCGCCTCGGCCTGGGCGTCTTTCCAATCCTCGCGCAGGATATAGAGATTTACGAGCTTGAGCCCGGGGACAATATTGTTGGGCTGGATTTGCTTGGCGCGGTCGATGTCGGCAATCGCCTCCGACCATTTCTTTTCGTAGATGGCGACATCGGCAAGGCCGAGCAGGGCGACAAAATCGTTTTTCTTCTGCGCCAATAACGCCTGGTAAGCGTTGCGCGCATCGGTCGTGCGCCCGGTTTCGAGATAAAGAGCGGCCAGCAGCGTGGTCGCCTCGGCGTCGGCGGGATTGGCCTTGATCCGTCCGGTCAGCAGCGCTTCGGCCTCGGCAAAATGACCGGTGCGATTGTAGAGCCCGGCCAGCGCCACCATCAGGTTGTTGTCGCCGGGATGCTCGGCGACCGCCTTTTCAAGCAGGCTTGCCGCCTCGTCCCAGCGCCCGGCATTCTCGTAGATCTGCGCCGCAACGATCGGGTAGATGGTGGTGCCGGGGTCGTCCTTGGCGTAAAGATTGGCCTTGGACACCGCCGCGTCGGGGCCATCTGTAATCGCCGTCAGCCGGATCAACTCCGCCTTCAGGGCGGTATTCTTGGGGTTGCGCTCGATCGCGTTGCGCACGACGTTTTCGGCTTCCACGTAATAGCGCGACGAGAGCAACAGCGACAGGTAGCGGGACAACAGCGGGGCCGAATTGGGCACCAGCTCATAGGCGCGCTTGTAGCTGGAGAGCGCGCCGCTTTTGTCGCCGGAGGCGAGCTGGGCCTGGGCTCGCGCTTCGACCACCGCCAGATTGTTCGGGAACTGGGCGCTCAGCCCGGTCGCCACCGCCGCTGCATCAGCCCATTTGTGTTGCGCGGCGTAAACCCGCACCTGGGCTAGGCCGGGCGCCGGGTCGTTGGGGGCCGCGGTGCGCGCCCGGTTGATATAGTCGGTGGCTTGTTGCCAGTTTTTCTGATCGATGGCGATTTGGGCCTGACCGAGCAGAGCGCTGACATCGTCGGGGTGTTTTGCGAGCGCCGCATCAAAGAGCTTCTTGGCGTCGTCGAGCCGCACGGTGCTCAGGTAAAGCGACGCCAGCTCGTTGCGGGCGGGCGCAAAATCCGGGTTTTGCGCAAGCGCCGCCTGGAACGCAGCTTCAGCGCCCGGAACATCCTTCTGCGCCGCCTTGGCCATCCCCGACAGGGTTAAATAGAGCGCATTTTTGGGGTCGCGCTTGACCAGGGCGGCGGCAACTTCGGCGGCTTTCTCGGGGTGCCCGGCGCGCAACTGGGCCAGCGCCAGAGTCGGCCCGGCCACTGTTGCTCCGGCTTCGGTCGCAAAAACGCGCTCGAGTTCGGCGAGGCCTTCCTTGTCCTGGCCGACGCCCAGTTGCGACACCGCCACCCGGGTTTCGATGGCCGGATTGTTGGGCGCGATCGCCGCCGCCTTTTCGAATTGCTGCAGCGCCAGTTCCGGCTTGCCGGCCATCATATAGGCGGTGCCGAGCATGGTCAGCGTGTCGGCTTCCGCCTTGGGCTGGGCGGCCAGCGTCTGCAGATAATCGATCGCCCGCGCCGGTGCGTTCTGGCGCAGCGCCGCCAAGGCCGCCAGCCGCGCCGCCCGCTGATTGTTCCGATCAACGTCGAGGAAATGCGTCAGAATATTCTCGGCCTGGGCATATTGCCCCAGCTCCAACTTGACCACCCCCTGCAAGTAATAGCCGGCCGGAAATTGAGCAAAGACCGGCGCCAGGCGATTAAGCAGCCGATCGGCCTCGGCGTATTGCTTCTGCCGCGCTTTTTCGAAGGCCCGCAGGTAATTGGCCATAAAGTTGTTGGGGTTGGATTTGAGCACCGGGTCCAGATCCTGGTCGGCGGCGCTGTACTTGGCCTGGGCGAGATTGAGGTTGGCCCGGCTCAAACGGACCGGGATGTTGTTCGGGTCGATGCTGAGCGCCCGGTCAAAATCGTTCATCGCCCCGGCGATGTCGCCCTTGGCGCGGGCGATCTCGCCTTTCACCTGGAGCGCCTCGACCGAGCGCGGATCGGCGGCCAGCACCTCGTCGAGCAGCGTGTCGGCCTGCGCCGGGTTGTTGGCGGCCAGCAGCCGGGCCAGCCCGATTTTCGGGGCCGCCGCCTTGGGATCGAGGCGGATGGCGTCCTGCAGCAGCGCTTGGGCTTTGGCGTAGTCATGCAGACCGGCGGCCGCCATGCCGAGCGCCCAGCGCAACCGGCTCTCGACGGCCGGGGCGCGATTGCCCGGTCGGACGAGATCGGTCAGGTCCTGGAATTTGCCTTGGCGCAGCAGCGCTTCGGCCAGGACCGGCAGGTAATCCGCCTCGGCCGCGTTGCGCTCGCGCGCCGCCCGCGCCTCGCGCTCGGCGGCGATCGGATCGCCGAGCTGCAGCTCGATCCGCGCAAGGCGCAGGCGCAGCTGCGGGTCCTGCGGCGCTTCGCGGATCGCATTGCGCAATTCGATTGCGGCCGCCTTGAGATCGCCGCTGGCGATGTACTGGTCGGCGCTCTTGACCGCCGCCGGCGTTCCCACCGCCCCCGCCGCCGGCGCGGCCACTATCGCCAACAGCAGCAAAACCGTGCGGGCCGTCAGAAGACCGCGGCGCGCTTGCCACACCATGACCGTTCCTTCCACTGCGCTCGGCCGTTCAGCCGTCGAGGCCGAGCTGGTGCTGCTGCATCAAATCGTAGAGCGTGGGCCGGCTGATCCCGAGCAGCTTGGCGGCCCGCGACAAATTCGAGCCGGTCTGGGTCAGCGCCAGCTGGATGACTTCGCGCTCGGCCCGCGCCCGCGCCGCCCGGATGTCGAGCGATTTGACATCGTCGCCGGCGCCCGGGAGATCGAGGTCGGCGGCGGTGACCAGTGCGCCCTCGGTCATTACCACCGCGCGTTTGACCCGGTTTTCGAGTTCGCGGACATTGCCCGGCCAGGAATAATCGCGGATCGCGGCCAGCGCCGAACTCGACAGCCCGCGCGCAGCGCGATCGTATTCGCCGGCAAAGCGGCGCAGGAAAAAGCTCGCCAGCACCACCGCGTCGGCCGGCCGTTCGCGCAGCGGCGGGACGCGGATGGCGACCTCGTTCAGGCGGTAGAACAGATCCTCGCGAAACCGCCCTTCCTTCATCATTCGGTCGAGATCCTGGTTGGTCGCGCACACGATGCGCACATCGACCTGCACCGGTCGCCGAGAGCCGATCCGCTCGACCATCTGGTCCTGCAAAAACCGCAGCAGCTTGACCTGCATCGCCGGCGGCACGTCGCCGATCTCGTCGAGAAACAGGGTGCCGCGATGGGCGCTCTCGACGCGTCCGATATTCTGCCGCAGCGCCCCGGTAAAGGCGCCCTTTTCGTGGCCGAACAGCTCGCTTTCGAGCAGCGTCTCGGGGATCGCGGCGCCGTTGATCGGCACAAACGGCCCGGCGGCGCGGCGGCTCAATTTATGGATGGCGTGCGCCAGCAGCTCTTTGCCGGTGCCGCTCTCGCCCAGCAGCAGCACCGTGACGTCGGTCGGCGCCAATTTTTCGATGTTGCGCAGCACCCGCAGCATTTCGGGGCTGGTCGCGATAATGCCATCGATCGGCGAAGAGGCGGCCGCCGCCTCGGTCAGGCGGCGGTTTTCGGCCTCAAGCTCGTACATTTGCTCGGCGCGGCCGACGATCATCCGCAAAATTTCGATATCGATCGGCTTTTGGTAGAAGTCATAGGCGCCCAGCGCGATCGCGCGCAGCGCGTGCTCGCGGGTCTCGTTGCCGGTGGCGATGATGACCTTGGTGCCGGCCGAGATTTCGCGGATTTCCGACAATGTCGCCAGCCCCTCCGAAGCGCCGTCGGGATCGGGCGGCAGGCCCAGATCGACGATCGCCACCGGGATCGTATGGGCACGGATCAGAGCCAGCGCCTCCTGCCGGGTGCCGGCGGCATGGACCTTGTGTTCGGAGAACGCCCAGCGCAATTGGCGCAGCAGACCGGTATCGTCGTCGACGATCAGCAGCGGTCTTTGGTCGGTGGTAAACGCGTTCATGCCGCCGCCGGGGAACCGGCCGTCTCGCGCGCGCCGGCGAGCGGCAAAACAATCCGCATCGTCGTTCCCGCCCCCGGTCGCGACAGTACTTCGATCTCGCCGCCGGCTATGCGGACCAGCTCCCGGGTCTGGAACGCGCCAATGCCGTAGCCGCCCGATTTGGTTGAGCGGAACGGCAAGAACAGCTCGTCGCGGATGAACGCCTCGTCCATGCCCGGGCCGCGATCGACCACCTCGATCAGAAAATCGCCTCCGCGCCGGGCGGTGCGCACCACGACCGGCGCCTCGGGCGGCGACGCCTCGACCGCGTTGCGCACCAGGTGGGTGAGCGCCGAGCGCAACTTGTCGGGGGCAATCGGGACCTGACAGGCCTCGCTGTCGCCGTCGTCGGCTAGCTCGACCGCAAATTCGCGGGCGATTGCGGCGATCACCGGTGCCGGGCTGGTCTGGCGCGGGATCCCGGGATCTTCGGCCTTGAGTTGGCTCAAGAGGTTGGTCATGCGGGACACGGCATCCTCGACGGTCTTGAGCATGTCATGCTGGAATTCGGGGTCGCCGATATGGCGGCGGGCATTGGAGACGACCAGCCCGAGCTGGCTGGCGAGGTTTTTGATGTCGTGCACGACAAAGGCAAAGCGCTTGCTGTATTCGGTCAGCAATTCGGAGTCGCGCAGCCCCTTGGTCGAGCGTTCCTCGGCGAGATAACTGGCCGCCTGGCGGCCGGCGGCGCGCAGCAGGTCGAACGCCTCCCAATCGAGTTCGACCGGGTGCCAAGCGCGATCGAGCACGACAAACCCGACGATTTCGTGGCGGTGTTTGAGCGGTACCGCCAGCCAGGCGCGCGGCGAGGCAAAGCTCCAACCGCCATCGGCGGCCGGCGCGGCCGGGCATTGCTGGATCCAGCTGCCGTCGCGGAAGCCGGCGAGAAACGGGGTGTCGGCGGCCACCGCGCCGACATGGTCGAGGCGCGCGTTCCACGCCGCGCTCGGCCGGTAGCCAAGCTCGGAAGTCGCGACCCACAGCACGCCGGCCGGGCTGGCGACGAACTCGGCCAAGGCGCGAATGATCCTGACCTGCAGCTCTTCGGCTTGCGCCGGATCCGAGATCAGCTCGATAAATTTCAGCCATTCGACCCGATAATCGTAGCGATGGGTAAAGAAATTCCTTGAAATTAGGAATTTGAGCCGCTGGCGATAACCGCCCGAGGCGAGCACCGTGACCAGCACGACGATGCTGCCGAGCAGCATTGCCAATTGCAGGACCAGCCCCCAATCGCCGCCAAACCGCCGCAGCACCACCCCGACCATCGCCACCGCGACGAGAAAGCAGCCGCTCGCCAGCAGGGTGGCGGTATGCAGAACCACCTGTCGCGAGACATGGATGTCGACCCGCCTCTCGCGGTTGCGCGCCATCGCCAATGCCAATAGCGGCACCGCAAAACCGGCGGCGATCGCGCGGCCCAGCGCCAACCCCGGATCGACCCGGCCGCCGGTGATAAACGCGTCGGCGAACAAAAACAGCTCATAGGCGTAGAGCAGGCCGAGCGCCAGGCACAGCGGCCAGACATGCCAGCGCCGCCACGGATCGGTGTTGCGCCACAGGTTTTCGATCGTCAACAGGCCGAGCACGCCAAAACCGATCCGCACCAGAACCTGCGCCAGCCGTTGGCTGTCGCCGAGACCACCGATCAGCGCCGTGACATCGATCGCGATCGCCAGCCCGCAATAAAGCGCCGCCGCGACGCGATAGCCGCGCCGGCGCTCGGGGCTGTCGGCCGCACCGGCGGTGACCAGCCAGACGGCAAACAGCAGCCAGGCCGACAATCGCAGGCTGTCGAGCACCGCCGACACCGCCGGCGGCACCAGCGCGAACGCCGCGACCGCCGCCGCCCACCCGGCCGAAGCCAGACAGCAGATGATGATCGCCACGCCGACCCGGCTGGTGCGGCCGCGCAACACCATCAACGCGACAACCAGCACAAAGGCCAGCGCGCAGCCTGAATAGACCGTTTCGACGACGATCCTGGTCAGTTTGGCGGTCCTATCTAGCCCCGTAGTTCCAAAATACCACGCGGGCGGTTTGCAGCAGTATCAGAAAGTCTAAAAAGATGCTTCGGTTTTTGACGTAATAGAGGTCATAGCAAAGCTTGTGTCGCGCATCTTCGATCGAGGCGCCGTAAGGATAATTGACCTGCGCCCAGCCGGTAATCCCGGGGCGCACCCAGTGCCGTTCATTGTAGTACGGGATAACGGCAGCAAGATTGGCGACAAAGAACGGGCGCTCCGGCCGCGGGCCGACAAAACTCATATCGCCGCGCAGCACATTGAGGATCTGCGGCAATTCGTCGATTCGCAATTTGCGGATCACCGCGCCCACCCGCGTCACCCGCGGGTCACCCCGAGCCGCCCATTGCGGTCCGGTGTCGCGCTCGGCATCGGCCCGCATGCTGCGGAATTTGAGAATGGTAAAATGCCGCCCGCGGTAACCAACCCGCTCCTGGCGGTAAAGCACCGGTCCGCGGCTGTCGAGCTTGACCAAGAGCGCGACGACCACCAGCAGCGGCGCGACCAACGCCAGCAGGGCGAGGCTGACCACGATGTCGAAAGCCCGTTTCAACAACTCGTCGACAACGCCGCAGCGAAACCCGTCGGAATAGAACAGCCAGCTGGGGCGCAGCGCTTCGAGGTCGATCGAGCGCGTCTCACGCTCCCAAAAATCGAGGAATTCGATGACCCGTATCCCGGCGAGTTTGCAGTGCAGCAGCTGCTGCACCGGCAATCCGCGGCGATCATCGGGCGCGACGACGATTTCGCGGGCGCCGGTGCGCACGCCCAGCTCGGCCAACGCCTCGGGGCCGCCTTGCGGACAATCGACCGCATTGTGGCTTGCCCGGCCCCGTTCGCCCGGCAGGCGGATGAACGACACTGGGACGAAATGCCGGTTTTCGCCGCGCTCGACCAGCCGCGCGATGCGCGCCGCCTGGGCGCCGTTGCCGAGCACCGCGATGCGCCGCTTGAACAGGCCGCGCCCCCAGGTGATCAAAAACGTGCCGCGGGTGACCGAGATGCAGCCGAGCCAGATCAGCGTCGCGCGCAGCGGCAAATTGGCGGTGTCGGGCAGGTGCTGCAACCCGTCCCGCCAGTAGATGACGCAGACCAGCACCAGCAGCAGAACCAGGACAAACGCGACCGCGACCTTGCTCAACAACAGCCGAAAATCGACAAAACTTTGTTCGCCATCAAGACCAACCGAGACCATCGTGCCCACCGCGGCCACCGACAATCCGGCGGCAAGTTGGGCGGGAAAGCTCGTGACCCCAAAGACGAGCGGTGCTGTCTCACTCGACTGAGACAGCATTTGGTAAAATGCACCAGTGATCAGCACCGCGTCCGATGATACGAGCAGTACCACCGAAACAGGGACGAAATGTCTGAACAGTCGGAGCTGCATCACAGATTGTAAATTTGGCGATTAGATCGCGTCGATCGGGGCGGACCACCCGCCCATAGCGTATGAGTATAATATCCGCAAATTCGAGACGTCCAGCGCAACGCCCGGGCTAACAAATTTTTAACTATAACGACAAGTTCGCAGCTTGCACCGCACCGTCAATCCGCGGACGAGGCGCGGCCGTCGCCGGTTCAGCGCAAGGCGCTATTTGCGGCGCCGGGCTGCGCCAACAGCCGGGCCGCGGCGCCGGCCTCGCGGTTAGCGGACCCGCCGGCCAGCGCCTCGCGGTTGCTATCGAACAGCGCGTGGACCCAATCAATGACGGCGCGCACACAGGCCGCCCGGCGCAGATCGCGATGCACAATCACCCAATATTCGGCGGCGATTTCGGGCACCGGCGGGGTCAGCCTTTCCAGTTCGGGAGCCTCGTCGGCGGCGTAGCACGGCAGAACGCCGCGCCCGGCGCCGGCCCGGATCGCGGCAAATTGCATCCACATGTTCGAGGCGCGCAACGCCACCCGGCCCCCGTTTTCGCGCAAGACCTGCTGCACCCAGCGCGAGGTCGGGTAATGGGCCTGTTCTTCGGTATAGGTCACCCAGGCCTCGCCGGCGGCGCCACGGCGGGCATAGACGGCGCAGGCAAAGACACCCAGTCTGGCAATATAGAGATCACCGCATTCCGGCGGGTGATGGCGCACCGCGAGATCCGCCTCGCGCCGCGCCAGATTTGCGGTCTCGCGGGATTCGACGAGTTCCACGGTGATCCCGGGCGGCGGCGGGGTGGGCGAGCCGTCCGATAGATGGCGCGCCAGAAAGCCGGATGCCCACTCCCCGACCGAGACCCGTACCGTACCGCTCAACCCGGGCGAGGTCGCGGCGCGCCGCCGCTCGAGCGCCAGAGCGGCCTGTTCCATCTGCTCGGCCGGTTCGATCAGCGCCGCACCCGCGGCATTGATCCGCAGCCCCTCCGGGAGCCGATCGAACAAGGCCGAACCGCCGAACTTGGCCTCGAACGCCGCCAGCCGCCGGCCGATCGTCGGCTGACTCAACCCCAGCGCCCGGCCGGCCGCACGCAGCGAGCCGTGGCGCACGACCGCAAGAAAGATGCGCGCGTCGTTCCAATCGAGCGACGCGTTGCCGTTGACATCGGCCATGATACAAAAACTTATCGTAGCGTGCCGAATTTGTCGATCCCTGAAAACGCACCGTATCGCTATGCTTGCCCCGTTGGGCGGCGCATCTCGCCCTCAAGCAGAGCGAACGGCGCTGGCCAATATCGCGACCCCGCGCAAATTGGGTAAAACGGAAGATGCCTTTGTTCGAATTGGCGACCGAGCGGTTCAGCACGCCGTCGACAATCGGCCGCGTGAGGGTGGCGGTTGAGACGGACCGAGGTTGGGGCGAGAAGACGATGCGCGCATCGATCTCGATCCGCCATTTGGGCGGCCGCGGCGGCGCTGCGGCGGCATTCGAACCCCCTCCAGGCGGTGCGCCAAGCGAAGGGCTTCTTTACTTCTGCCGCCACCCCCGGCGGCCGGTCAACAACAATAATCGAGGGCGCTGATGTATTTCGACCGACGCCTTTGGCAATTGACGCGCGGGTTGCGCGGCTGGATCGCGGCGGCGATCGGCCTCGGCCTGGTGGCCGCGGTCGTCGGCATCGCCCGCTTTGCCATTCTTGGCGTGCTGCTGGCGCGGGTGTTTGCCGGCGCCGGCCTCGCGGCGATCGCTGTCCCGGCCGCGGGCGTGGCGGCGGCGGTCATCCTCCGCGGTCTCATCGAGCACCATCGGGCGATGATCTCGCACCGCACGGCGAGCCGCGTGCAACGGGAATTGCGCGGTCGCCTCTACGACAAGATCGCCGAATTGGGGCCGGCCTGGTTCGCCGGCGAGCGCACCGGCGGGGTCATGCTGTCGATCGTCGACGGTGTCGAGCAATTGCAAACCTTTTTCGGGCAATATGTGCCGCAATTGTCGATCGCGGTGCTGACGCCGCTGGCGATCTTTGGATTCATCGCCTTCTGGGACGTGCCGGTCGCCGCGGTCATGCTGTTCTTCGCGCTGGTGACGCTCGTCGCGCCGACCGTCTTTGTCCAGGTCGAGCGCCATAGCAGCCAAGGGCGACAGCAGGCGCTCAAATCCTTTGGCGCCGAATTCCTCGACGGCGTGCAGGGGCTGCCGACCCTGAAGGCGTTCGGCCAGAGCCGCAGCTTTGGCCAACGCCTGGCCGAGCGGGCGCGGGAATTGTGCGAGACGAGCCTCAAGGTGTTGTCGACCGGGGTGATGACCCGTGGGATCACCGATTGCGGTGTCGCGGTCGGTGCCGCGGCGGCGCTGGCGCTGGCGGTGTGGCGCGTCACGCACGGGGCCATGAGCCTCCAGGCGCTGCTGATCGTGCTGATGGCCGGCACCGAGGTGTTCCGGCCGTTGCGCGATCTGCGCATGGTGTTGCATCAGGGCATGCTCGGCCAGTCGGCGGCGGCCGGAATCAACGCGCTGTTTGAGGCCCAGCCCCTGGTGCCGCCGCAGGCGGCGACGCCGGCCCCCGCGCCCCGGTCGCTGGCGCCCACCATCGCTTTTGAGAACGTGCATTTTGCCTATCCCGGCAGCCGCGCAGCCGCCCATGCCGGGTTGTCTTTCACCGTCGCGGCCGGCGAGAAGATCGGCATTGTCGGGCCGAGCGGGTCGGGCAAGTCATCGATTGCCCGGCTGTTGCTGCGGCTCTTCGATCCGCAGCAAGGCCGCGTCCTGATTGGCGGCCGCGACCTCAAAACCCTCGATCCGAACCATGTACGCGGCATGATCGCGGTCGTGCATCAGGACACCTACCTGTTTTACGGCACGGTCGCGGACAATTTGCGTCTCGGTAAGCCCGAGGCCAGCCGCGCCGAGATCGAAGCCGCGGCCCGCGACGCCAACGCCCATGAATTCATCTCGCTGCTGCCGCAGGGCTACGAAACCGTCATCGGCGAGCGCGGGGTGATGTTGTCGGGCGGACAGCGCCAACGCCTGGCAATCGCCCGCGCGCTGTTGCGCGACGCGCCCATCCTGATCCTCGACGAAGCGTTGTCCTCGGTTGACGCGGAGAACGAAGCCGTCATCCAGGAGGCGATCGACCGCCTCACCATCGGGCGCACGACATTTATTTTGGCGCACCGCCTGTCGAGCGTGATCGGCGCCGACCGCATTCTGGTGCTGGACAGCGGGCGAATTGCCGAAGCCGGCCGGCACGCCGAACTGATCCGCCGCGACGGCCCGTATCGGCGGTTGATGGGGGCGCAGGCCGAAGAGCGCGGCGCCGACGATTTGATCACCCTCGCCGCGCCCGAGGCGCCGACCGCGGCGCGTGAGCGCGAGGCGATCGAAGCGGCAGCGGCCAGCGCCCCCCAGGCGCTCGCCACCGCCGCGGCGGCGGTCGGTTGGCCGGCGACGATCGCCACCCTGGTGCGGATCATCAAACCGTGGCGGCGACGCTTTGCGGTCGTGATCAGCGCCGGGGTGGCGCGGGTCGCGGCATTCATCGGGGTCGGCATCGTCAGCGCGCTCGCCGTCGCCGCGGTCAAGACCGGCTCGCCCTACGGGCTGCTGTTGGTGCTGCTGGCGGTGACGGCGCCGCTGGCCGGCCTCCTGCACTGGCTCGAATCGTGGCTCGCCCACGACATCGCCTACCGCTTGCTGGCCGAAATGCGCGTCGCGCTGTTCGACAAGCTCGACCGTCTGGCGCCGGCCTATCTGTTGCGGCGGCGCTCGGGCGATCTGATCGCGTTGGCGGCGCAGGACGTCGAGACCGTCGAGTACTTTTTCGCCCATACCGTGGCGC
>JAJPIH010000461.1 GCA_021324875.1 Alphaproteobacteria bacterium | reverse complement strand
CGGTCCGGAGGTGCTGGCGGTGCGCGAGGTGCCCGACCCGCCGGCGCCCGGGCCGGGCGAGGTGCAGGTGCGGATCTTGGCGCGCGGCGTCCAATATGTCGACGTGCTGATGCTGGCCGGCAAATACCAGTTCCGTCCGGAGCCCCCCTTCATTCCCGGCAACGAGGGAGCGGGCGAGGTGGTCGCCGTCGGACCGGGGGTCGCCGCGGTGAAGCCCGGCGACAAGGTGATGTGCCGCCAGCGGCTCGGCGCCTTCGCCGAGCGCGGCAATTTCAAGCTCGAGGATTGCGACCTGATCCCGGGAGGGCTGAGCCTGGAGGCGGCGGCGGTGTTCCGCAATGTCTACCACACCGCCTATCACGCGCTGTTGCAACGCGGCCGGCTCACACCCGGGGAGCGGGTGCTGATCCATGGCGCGGCCGGCGGCATTGGTCTGCCGGCGATCCAAATCGCCAAGCTTCATGGCGCCGAGGTGATCGCCACCGCCAGCACCGACGACAAGCGCCGGGCCTGCCTCGAGGAAGGCGCCGACCATGCGATCGCTTATGAAGGCGGGTTCCGCGACAAGGTCTTGGAGCTGACGCATGGGCGCGGCGTCGACATTATCTATGACCCGGTCAATGGTCCCACTTTTGAGGAATCGTTGCGCTGCCTTGCCTGGGGCGGGCGCATCCTGATCCTCGGTTTTCTCGGCGGGCCGCCGGCGGCGGCGCGGACCAACTATCTGCTGATCAAGGGCATCGAGGCGGTCGGGGTGAGGATTGGCGGGCTCGCCGAGGCCCACCCCGAGATCGCCGCCGCCAATATCAAGACGCTGATCGGGCTCGCCGCCGAGGGCAAGCTCAAGCCGCGGATCTGGCGCCGCTATCCGCTCGAAGACGCCGCGGCTGCGGTTCGGGCGCTGGTCGAACGCAAGGTGATCGGCAAGGTGGTCCTGACCGGCTGAGCGATCCCGACCGACGCTCGCCGCATCACCGCCTCCGCCCGGGCTGCAACCGAACGGGTTTTCCGGTCAGGTTTTCAACGTCGTCCGGTAATAAATCTCGTCGAGCGCCAACGGCTTGGCGAGCAGCCCCTGCTCGATCGAGCCCTTGATCGCGCGCTCGATCGTCGGGGCCATCGCGGCGAGCCCGAGCGGGAACGGATCCGGGCCGATGACCTTGCTTTGCTCGGCAAAGTCGCGGCCGGGGAAATAAACCCGCGTCGCCTCGGCGCGGCGCGCCCGCTCATAGGCGATTTCCTTCGATCGCCGGAACGCGTCGTAAAGTTCGAGCGCTACCCAGGGATGCTCACGCAGGATCCGATTCTGTACGATAACGTGATGGTTGGCCTGAAAACAGCCGGTCTTGCGGTAGAATTCCAGCACGACGCCGCGCCCGTCGTCATCGAGCAATTTACGCAGTCGCGGATTGTCGCGGATCTGGGTGCCGCCCCAGCGGTCGATGACGGTCTTGTCGCCGGCGGTCACCCGCGGCTGCGGGCGGATTGCGGTGCAGGCGTCGATCTCGCCGCGGTCGAGCATCTGGTCGAGCGTCTGCCCGGCGTCAAGCCAATGATGCTCGACCCCGCGCGGTCCCTGCTTGTCGAGCCCGAGGGCGGCGGCGTGGCTCATCTCCTTGGTCCGGCCGTTGAACCAGACATTGTCGCGCGCTTCGATCCCGTAGAGCTCTTTGAGCGTGACCCGAAACCACAACGCCGCCGTCATTTCGTAATCGGGGATGCCGATCCGCTTGCCGCGGATGTCGCTGAGCCCGGCAATGCCCGATCCGTTATTGACATAAAGATAGGGCCAGTGATGGCCGCGGCTCAAAAACACCGGCAACGCCGACCAGTCCCATTTTTTGCCGCCGCCGCGTTCGCGCACCAACAATGTCTCGGAGATCGACATTTCCGAGGCGTCGAACTCGTCATAGACAAGATTGCGGTAAAACAGCGTGCCGGGCTCGATCGTGACAAAATCGAGTTCGATGCCTTGCGGTTTGACTGTCCCGTCCTTGAGCGGGTCAAGGCGCGGATTGTCGGAAAACGCCAAGGTCAGCTTCAGTGCCATCTTTGCCTCCCAATGCCGGCGGCGCCGGCTGGTCGGGACCGACACCACGGTTCTACGCCCCGTTCCCGTTCGCCAATCCCGCGGAGGAACCCCGGAGGTCCCCCGAAGAAGCAGGGTGACGCCCGCTCACGCGGCGCCGGTCGTGCGGGGTTTTGGTATCGGGCCATTGCCGACACAGCGCGAGGCGCGCGCCAACTCCTCGAAAGTCGACTATTTTGCCGACCGGCAGCCTCGCGGCGCCGTCAAAGCACACCGTCATCGCGCAGGCGGCCGATTTCCGCGGCGTCGAGACCGCACAGCGCGCTCAGCACATCGGCGCTGTGCTCGCCAAGCAACGGCGGCCGGGTTACCGCGACCGGCGAATCCGACAATTTGACCGGGCAGCCGACGGTTTGGTAGGTCCCTCGGGTCGGATAATCGACGTCGACGATCATTTCGCGGGCCCTCAAATGCGGGTCGGCAAGCACCTCGCCGGTGTCCTGGCAGGCCCCGCATGGCACCCCGGCGGCGGCCAGAACCTCCATGACCTGGTATTTGGTGCGGCCGCCGGTCCACGCCGCAATGATCGCCTCGAGTTCGGCGCGGTTTTCCCAGCGCGCCTCTTCGGTCGCAAAGCGCGGGTCATCGGCCAGTTCCGGGCGCCCGATCGCGGCGGCAAACGCCGCCCACATCTGCTGCTGCGCGGTGATAAAGACGTAGTCATTGGGTCCGCCCGGCGCACAAGGATAGGTCGTGCTGGGCACGCCGCGCCCCATCTGGTTGCCGCGCCGCGGCATCGGTGCGCCAAACCGCTGGTGGTCGCGCAGGCTGACCCGGATCAGGTTGACCACCGCATCCTGCATCGACACCTCGACGTGCTGGCCGAGGCCGGTGGCGTGGCGCTGCTGCAAAGCGGCGAGGATCCCGATTGCCATATGCATGCCGGTGCGGAATCGCCGATCGCCGGCACGACATAGGTCGGCGGATTCTCCGGAAAACCGGTCACGCTCATCGCGCCGCCCATCGCCTGCGCGATCGGCTCGTAACTCTTGTAGTCGCGATAGGGCCCGTAGGTGCCAAACCCTTTGATCGTCGCGTAAATCAGCTGCGGGTTGATCTTGTGCAGCGCCTCCCAGCCAAAGCCGAGGCGATCGAGGGCGCCGGGTCCAAAATTTTCAAGCAATACGTCTGATTTCGCGATGATCTCGCGAAACAGCTCTTTGCCGCGCCCGGTTTTGAGATTGAGCGTCAGGCTTTTCTTGTTGGCGTTGAATAACAGAAAAAACAGGCTGTCGCTGTCGGCGCGGTCGCGCATGTTGCGGCGCGCGACGTCGCCGCCCTTGGGTTCTTCAAGCTTGATCACCTCGGCCCCAAGAAACGCCAGGATCTGAGCACAGGCGGGCCCCGCCTGGTTGTGGGTCATGTCGATGATGCGAATACCGGAAAGAGCCTGGGTCATTTTCTTTCTCCCGCTCGTGCCGCACCCCGCCGGTCGCCCACCGGCATGGCAAGGGCACTCGTCAATCCACTGCAATCATCTGCCGGATCATTTCGCGGCGTTGGCGCGGCCGGTGAGCGATCATGCTCGGTGCGCATCGAATTTCCCGGGTCAGAGCCGTCCGTCCACCGGTCGCGAGCTTTTGCGACAAGCGGCAGTCTAGCCCAAACCTTCCCGGCGCGGACGCCTTTCGCCGCTGCCCGACCTTTCTCCCCGCGGCGCAACCCTTTATGCTGTCGCTTCCGCGACCGGGAGAATGCCGGATGAGAGCGTGGTTTGCACTCGCCGCCGCGGCGCTGTTATGGGCGACGGCCGGCCGCGCGCACGCTGCCGGAATCGATCTTCTCGTTGTCCTTGCCGCCGATGTTTCGCGGAGCGTCGACGACAGCGAATTTCAATTGCAGCGCAAAGGTTACGCCGCGGCGCTGACCGACCCCCGCGTCTTGAAGGCGATCCGGGCGACCAAGACCCGGACGATCGGCGTGTGCTTTATCGAATGGTCGGGCGAGGACGACCAACAGATCGTGCTGCCATGGACCGAGATCCGCGACGAGGAGGATGGCGGCGGCGCCGCGGCCTTGATCCTCAAGGCGCCGCGGTCGTTTACCGGACGTACGTCGATCAGCGCCGCGATCGACTATGCGATGGCCTATTTGCGCAAGGCGCGGTGGCCGGCGGCGCGGCGGATCATCGACATTTCCGGTGACGGGACCAGCAATTCGGGGCGTCCGGTGACCGATGCGCGCGACCAGGCGATCGCCGCGGGTGTGACCATCAACGGGCTGGCGATCATCAACGACCAGCCCAATCTCAGCTACTCCGCGCATACCCACCCGCCGGGCGGTTTGCCCAATTATTACCAGCAGAACGTCATCGGCGGGCCTAACGCGTTCATGATTGTGGTCAAGGATTTTAATTCCTTTGCCGATGCGATGGCGAACAAGCTGGCCAAGGAAATCAACGTTGCCGACAGTCGGGATGGAAGGCTGGTCCCGGTTCGCGCGGGCGGCGCAGCAAACCGATGACGCCGGTACCGCCGCGGCCGGCCGCTTCGGCGCAAGACACATCGGATACGGCGGCGCCGTCGCCGGCGGTCGGCGGCGCCGGGCGGACGGCCCGGTTCCATTTCCGCCGCGGCCCGCGGCAGCCGCCGGTGATGGCCCAAGGCTATAACCCCTTGAGCGTGCTGTAGGCGGAAAACACGGTCCACACGACGACCAGCGTGATCCCGCTCCAATAGAACCAGCGATACATGCAGCCCCCGTTTCAGCGCCGACGCGGCGTCCCGCGCACGGTAATTGCTTGAGTTTAGGGCAAAGCGTGCGCACCCTTCCCCGGCCCACGCGCAAAAGGTCCGGCGCGGTGCCGAAACCGCCGATCCCGGCCGCCGCTCCGAGGCCGGTCGAGGTGACCGTTGAGCGAATCGGGATCGCCGGCGATGGGATCGCGCATTGGCATGATCAGACCCTTTACCTGCCGTTTACCGCACCCGGCGACCGGGTGCTGGCCGTGCCAACGGCGCCGCGCGCCAAAGGTTGCGAAGGCCGGGTCGTCGGCCTGATCGCGGCCGGCACCGGGCGGGTCGCACCGTGCTGCCACCATTTCGGCGTCTGCGGCGGCTGCGCCTTGCAGCACCTCAGTCCCGCGCTTTATCGCGAGACAAAGCTCGACGGGTTGCGCCGCGCGCTGCGCCGGGTCGGCATTGACCCGCAAATTGTTGCACCATTGCGGCAAGTGGCTGTGGCCCGCCGCCGCGTGAGCCTCGGCTTGGTCCACCCGCGAAATCGACGACAGACGGGTGTGATCGGCTTCCGCGAGCGGTTTCGCCACAACCTCGTCGACATTGCCGAATGTCCGGTCATGGAGCCGGCGCTGCTCGCGCTGGCCATGGCATTGCGCCCGCTTGTTCCGATGCTGCTGCCGCCCGGCGGCCGGGCCGAGGCCACGCTAACCCGGACCGACAGCGGTCTCGACCTGTTGCTGACGATGCCCGAAGAACCCCCGCTTCCCGCCCTCGAAGCGTTGGTCGATTTCGCGCATCGCCATGATCTGGCGCGCATTGTCTGGCGCTCGGCGGCGGGCGACAGGCCGGTCATCCAGCGCCGTCCGGTGCGCATCGTCCGCGCCGGGATCGCCATAGGGTTTCCACCGGGAGCCTTTATCCAGCCGAGCGAGACGGCCGAGGCCTTGCTGGTTGACGAGGTGAGCGCGGCCGTTGGCGGCGCGCGCCCGGTTCTGGACCTGTTTGCCGGGCTGGGCACGTTCGGCTTCGCGCTGGCCGCCTCAGGCCCAGTCCACATGGTCGAGGGAGACCCGATGGCCGCCGCGGCGCTGGCTGCCGCGGCGCGGGGCTGCGCCGCGGCGACGGTCGAACGCCGCGACCTGGCCCGCGACCCGCTCCCGCCCGAGGCGCTGGCAGCGTACCGGGCGGCGGTATTCGACCCGCCGCGCGCCGGCGCCGCGCGCCAAGCCGAAGCATTGGCGAGATCGACGGTGGCAACCGTTGTTGCCGTCTCGTGCAATCCCGCGACCTTCGCCCGCGACGCCGCCACGCTGATTGCGGGCGGTTTCCGTATCGAGCGTCTGGTCGCGGTCGATCAGTTCGTATGGAGCCCGCATCTCGAACTGATCGGGGTTTTCCGCCGCTGAACGGTCGGCGCGAGCGGAAGCCGGCCGGTTCCATCGGGCGCGCGGCGGCATTCGGTCCGCGGGTCCGCGATTTCCCGGCAGCCGGCTACCGCCGGCTCGGGCAAATGCTCAGTTAGATTACGCCCGCCGCTTTCAGCTCCGCGAGTTCATCAGCGGAAAGGCCAAGCCAGCCGCCGTAAATTTCCGCATTGTGCTGGCCGATCGTGGGGCTGGGCGCAGCCGCCACCCGCTCGGTTCCGTGCAGCCGCAACGGCGTCGACGGCACCACGATATCGCCCAGTTCGGGATGGCTCAGATGTTCGAGCATGCCGCGCCCGTGCATATGCGGATCGTTCATGACTTCGACCGGATTGCGCACCGGCGCGCACGGGATCCGGTAACGCTTGGTGATCGCAAACACCTCCATCTTGCCGAGGGTGCGCGTCCATTGCGCGACAAGTTCGTCGGTTTCGTCCATATGCGCCACCCGTGCCGCGTTCGTCGCAAACCGCGGATCCTGGGAGAGATCGGCGCGGCCCATCGCCTTCAACAGGTTCTGAAAATGCGCTTCGGTCACGACATGGATCGCGACATGCCCGTCTTTGGTCGGAAAGACGTTGTAGGGCGCGCTGTTCATGCCGGACTGGCGGTTGCCCGGGCGCGGCGGGATCTCGCCGGTGCGGTGATAATAGTCGATGCTCGAGGCGAGGCTGCAATACACGGTTTCCTGCATCGCTACCTCGACCAGCCGGCCCGCGCCGGTGCTTTGGCGTTCATAAAGCGCGGTCAGGATCCCGGCGTAAAGATGGATGCCGCCCATAAAATCGACCAAGGTCGGACCGGCCTTGACCGGCGGCCCGTCGGGAAACCCGGTCACGCTCATGATCCCAGAGGCCGCCTGGATGGTCATGTCCATCGCCAGATTGTCGCGATCAGGGCCGGTAATGCCGAAACCGGTGCCGGAGGCGTAGATCAATCGCGGATTGACCCGGTGCACGACCTCCCAGCCAACCCCGAGCCCGTCCATCGTGCCCGGAGAGAAGTTTTCCAGAAGCACGTCGGCGCGTTCAACCATGCGCAACAGCAAATCGCGGCCGCGCGGCTCCTTGAGGTTGAGGGTCACCGCATGCTTGTTCTGGTTTAGCATCGCAAATGGCAGGGTGGCGCTTTTGCCGGGGTCGGCGCGGCGGCGGCCGGGCTCGCCGCGCGGCGGCTCCACCTTGATCACAAAAGCGCCGGCCTTGGCCATCAACAGGGTTGCATACGGTCCCTGAAATATTTGGCCGAAATCGATGACAGTGACGTCCGACAGCGGCATCTTTGGTTGTGCTTCGACCATCGCTTTTCCG
>JAJPIH010000069.1 GCA_021324875.1 Alphaproteobacteria bacterium | reverse complement strand
CCAGGATGCAGCCCTTGACATTGACCGCGAACAATTCGTCGCAGGCGGCCGCGAGCCGCTCTTCGGGCAGTTCGGTAAGACGCAAAAAGCCGTCAAGCAGCCCGGCATTGCCGACAAAGATGTCGAGCTTGCCAAATGCGGCGACGGTCTCGGCCACCGCGCGCTTGTTGTCGTCAAGACGGCTGACATCGCCGCCGATGGCGATGACCTTGTCGCCAAAGCGGGCGCGCAACGCTTCGCCGCGCTCGGCGGCGCGGTCCATGACCGCCACCCGCGCCCCTTCCTCGACATAACGCTCAACGACGGCGCGGCCGATGCCCGAACCGCCGCCGGTCACCAACGCGACGTCTCCGTCGAGCCAACCCATAGGACCCCTCCGCCTGGCGACTACAACCGAAACGATCGGCCAATGACCTTTAAGCCGAGCCGTCGCTCCGGGCCCGCCGCCGTTTCGCCGCTTCGCCGCAAATCTTCGCCGCGCACCGGAGAGCGCCGCCCCGAACCTCCCCGCCCGACCGCAGCGAGCCCGTCATCAAGCCGCGTCAGCGCGTGCGGTTATATTCGTAATCCTCGCGCTCGCCGGCCCCGACCCGCAGACCCGGTGGCAATGGCGGACGCGTCTGGTTGAGTTTGGCGTGGGCATCGAGCGCGGCCTGATCGGTCCACCGTTCGAGCAAGGTGAGCTTATCCGGATCGAGCACGCTCTGGAATACCTCGAACTGCTCACAACCGGGCTCCTTCATGACCTCCCGGCAGCGGCTCTTATAGAGCTCGGCCAACTCGCCGCCTTTCCCCGGCGCGGCGGTGATTGTCACGACCAGTCTCAGCGACATCGCTCCTCCCGTTGGCGCGCGACGATGCGCGGCCGGCGCCATCGCCGACCGCTTCTCCGTCAGCCTATCTTGCCGCGACGGCCGAGGCCAGAGGCGTCAATTGAGCCCGTAAAAGCCCATCGCCCCGCCGGCCATGACCCCGTGCTGGGTTTCTTCCGAAAGGCCCTTCATCCGGCTTCTGATCATGTCGGGAGCGCCCGGGAAAAAGCCGTCGGGATGCGGGTAGTCGGTCGCCCACAGGATCTTGTTGGCGCCGATATAATCGGCCAGAACCTTGATGCTGCCCTCGACCGGCTCGAACGAGATCCAGCAATTGCGCTGTAAGATTTCGCTCGGACGCATCGACAACCCGGAATCGTTGAAACCCTGGTCGTCAAAATGGCGGTCCATGCGGTCGAGCCATGGGGCGATCCAGCCGCCGCCGGATTCGAGGAAACCGACCCGCAATTTCGGGTGACGGTCGGCGATGCCGCCCCAGATCACACTCATGCAGGCGAGCATCATCTCCATTGTGTGGCTGATGATGTGGCGCGCCCCGCGGCCGTCAAACCGATCGACGCCGACAGTCGGCATGCCGCTCGAGGCGCCCTCATGGAAACCGATCGCCATATCGAGGTCTTCGGCCGCCTGCCAGAACGGCTCGTAGCGCTCGGTGTGGATCATCTGGTCGCTGTACGGGTTGGGACGAATGAAACCGGCGCGGAAGCCGAGTTTTTCGCGCGCGAATTTCATCTCTTCGATCGCCAATTCGACCGATTGCAATGGCAGCATCGCCACCCCGAACAGCCGGTCGGGATAGGGCTTGCAGTAATCGGCGAGCCACAGATTGTAGGCATGGCACACCGCAGCCGCGAGTTCGGGGTCGTGGATCGCGCCGGCAAACAGGCCAAGGCTCGGATAAAGGAAAGCCGCATCGATGCCGTCGGCATCCATATCGGGGATGCGCTTATGCGGGTCGAAGCCGCCGGGCTTGCCGTCCTTGTACTCCATCGTGTCAGCGGCGACCACGCCCTGGCGCGCGCCGACCGCGCCGATGCGGCCGATACCGAGCTGCGCGTTGCCGACCGTATGCTCTTCGATAACCAGCCGCTCCTTGCCATTTTCGCCCTTGACGATTTTTGGCGCCCGGTCGCGGAACTTGGGAGACATGTACTGGTCCCAGAGGTCGAGCGGTTCGAGAATATGGCCGTCGGAGTCGATGACGTTGTACTGGTTGCGCATTACCCAGCTCCCTTCACGGTGAACGGCTCGCGAGAACGGCAAGACCGGCAACCAAACGCACGTTTGGTTTCGATGACGCTATGGCCAGCAGCGATTGCTGTCAACCCCGGCGCGGTGACGCCGGTTCCGCATCGACCACGGCCGCGCATCCGGCGGTGGCATGCAAGCTCCGGCGGCAATCGGGGCGCTCGGCGCGCTAGTGCGCAGGCGCGAGCGCTTGGGCATCCTCCGGCCCAAGGCCGATCCCGAATTGATCAAGGGCATTCGTCGCCATCATCTGCTCGATCAAAGGCGTCGGGACACCGGCCCCGGCGAGCCGGGCGATGGCGTCCCAGGCACTGGTCGTGTCATGGTGCGGATAACGCGATCCCCACACGACCTTGGCGGCGAAATCCTGCGGCAATTTCTGGATCATTCGCTCCTCGGCGTCAAAACCGAGCATCACGTTGCCATGCTCCCACATTTCTTCGGGCTCGGTGCTGACCGGATAGTGATGCAGCAGCGGAATGACCCGGGTGGATGCCTCCATCTTTTCCAATACTTCCTGCATCCAAGACGCCTTGCCGTGGGCGACGACGACCTTCATCGCCGGATAGCGCTCCATCACCGT
>JAJPIH010000314.1 GCA_021324875.1 Alphaproteobacteria bacterium | reverse complement strand
GTCCGGCGCCGTATTTCTCGTTCCACGCGCTCGGGCGCCATGATGTGCTCGAGGAGCAGTGGCGCGCGATCAAGGCGGCGGCGGCGGATGCGTTGATCGCCGGCGGCGGCACGATCACGCATCACCACGCGGTCGGGCGTGACCATCGGCCCTGGTACGATCGTCAGCGCCCCGACCTATTCGCTGCGGCGCTGCGCGCGGCCAAGCAGGTGCTCGATCCCCACGGCATACTCAATCCGGGTGTACTCGTAGATGCGTGAGGCATCCGGGACATCACCATACGTTGAGAAGCGCTCCCAGCGGCGGGCCTGAAAGCGGCGGGCTCAGCTCAACGCCGAATTCCGCCCTTCGGTTCCCGGCGCGTCGCGAAAATGTGCGGAATCTTCCCCGCTGTGGCCAAAATGTCGCATTCGAAGCAACAGAAAGGGCGATGTGGCCGCGCAACTGTTGCGCAAATGTCGCAATATGACTCGTTCTGCACCGATTCCGCCACAAACGGTGCGGTTGCGCGAAAAAGCCGTTGCCTTCGACCGCCGGGATGGTGAAGATACGCGAACGGTGGCGAGCCGACCATCGTCACACGCGTATTTGCGGCCGGAGGTAAGGGGATGAGAAATCGCTGTCTGCTGGGCGCTGGCGTCGCGCTCGCCATCGCGTTTAGCGGCGCCGGAGCGCAGGCTCAATTTCTGGGGCCGTATCCGCCCGGGGCATTCTATTTGGGGCCCGAGGGCGGCTGGACCAAGCTCACCAACGAGACGCCGAGCATCGCGGTGCGGGGGCCTGCCGGTGCGATTGTGACGCCGAGCGTCACCCGCAATGTCAGTTTTAACAGCGGCTTCAATGCCGGCGCCCGTCTCGGTTACGCCTGGGGGCCGTGGCGTTTTGAAGAGGAATACAGCTACCGCTATAATTCGGTCGCCTCGGGAAGCTTTGCCAACGCCACCGGGACCGCCCATTCCAACGCGCTGATGACCAATGTGATTTATGATTTCACATTGGGCTGGCCGATCACGCCGCATATCGGCGCCGGCATTGGTGCGGTGAATGTCTATCGCAGCGTTGGCGGTAATGCGACGGTCACGACCCCAAGCGGCGCCACCGTCACATTCACCAGTCCGGCGTTCAGCGGCAGCCAGTGGTCGTTCGGCTATCAGGCGATCGCCGGTATCCGCTACTTGATCAATCCGGCCCTGGCGCTCGACATCGATTACCGCTGGTTTGGAACCCCAAGCCAAACGATCCGCGGAGCGCACGTCACGACGCCCACCGGATGCTGCCTCTTCACAAGCTTCAAATCGAGCTATAACTCGAACAACATCGTGGCGAGCTTGACCATGATGTTTGGCGCCCCGCCGCCGGCCGCCCCGCCACCGGCCCCGCCGGCCCCGCCGCCGCCGCCGACGCATCAGGTCTATCTGGTGTTCTTCGATTGGGATAAATACAACATCACGCCAGAGGCGATGCAGATCCTCGAGGCGGCGGCTGCCCATTGGAAAGCGGGTGCGGCGGTGCAGATCCAGGTTACCGGCTACACCGACTTGACCGGTTCGCCCGGCTATAACCAACGCCTGTCGGAGCGTCGGGCCAACGCCGTGGCCACCGTGCTCGAGCGGCTCGGCATCCCGCGCAACGAGATGGTTGTCGCCGGCCGTGGCATGAATGATCCGCGCGTGCCGACGCCGCTGGGTGTGCGCGAGCCGCAAAACCGGCGTGTCGAGATCGTCTTCCCGTAAGACGACGATGGCAGGGCTCCCCGCGAGGGGAGCCAGAGGAGCCGCCGCGGTGCCGCCCGCGGCGGCTTTTCTGTGAGCCGGGTGGCCCGCCGACCGAGGGGCGCCATTGCCTCGAGGACCGCGCGCGGTCGGTGGACCACGGGCAGCACTGAGGCTTCTCTGATGCGGTGATGGCGGCCACGACCGCGACCGCGAGCCATGTTGTTGTTCGGCGAGGATCGCCGGCTTCGCGGTAGCCGGGTCGTAAGGCGCGTCGAGCCGGCTGTGGGCCGCGGTCGTGCGAACCGGGGGCGGCCGGGGATCGTGCAACTGGATTGTTTCTCGCTTATGCCGTTCTTTCGCGTCGCAATTGAGCTACCCTCGCGCTTGAAAAGTTTGGCTAACGGGCGTACTCTGTAATGGCGACTTAAGGGGCGTGCGGCATCTTCAAACGAGTCGACGGACGGTTTCAGTACTTGGGAAACGGGCCGTCGGTCGGTTGAGCCAAAACTGTACTGACCGCGATGAGATTGCGGGAATTTCGGAGGACAGCGACTATGACAAAGTTGCTTGGTGGAGTTGCGGCCGTCGCCGCGCTGGCCGTCGCCCTCCCGGTTTGGGCGCAAAACCCGAGCGGAGGCAATCCGGTTGGGACACCGGGGCCAAACCCCGGCGGACCCGGTTTGACGCCCTATTCCGGAGGTGCGCCTGCCGCCCCGCCCGCAGCAATGGCGCCGGCACCTGCGCCGGCTCCGGCCGCGGCGTCGAACTCGGCGATGCCGCCGTCACACCACAAGCGCATGTACCACCACGCCAAGGCGATGCGCAATTTCCATCGACAGATGGCGCACAAAGCCGCGTTATCCGGGGATACGACGGCACAGCTCAACAGAGAAGAGCTGGCGCGTATCCAGTCGGGCAATTTGAGCAATCCGCCGGCGCCGGCGGCCCCGATGCCGGGCAAATAGGTTCAGGATCGGGCGCGGGAACCGGTCCTGGATGATGGCGTTGAGCGCGCGGCTGTTTGATGCCGCGCGGGCATTGGACAATGTCTTCGGAAGAGCAACAGACCGAGCAGGCACCGAGGTTTGAGAATGAAATATCTGTTGAGCGGTCTTGCGATCGCAGCAGCGATCGCATTCGCGGTCCCGGTGTGGGCGCAAAATAATCCGAGCGGTGGGAACCCGGTAGGAACCATGGGTCCGAACCCGGGCGGACCGCCTCTTACCCCATACAGCGGTGGTGCTCCGGGGCAGCCGAAGGCAATTTCGCCGCATCACGCCATCCGTCACGCGCACGTCATGCGCGCCCACCATCACCGGATGGCGCGCAAGGCGGCATTGGCCGGTGACACCACCGCTCAGCTCAACCGCGAGGAGCTTGCCCGCATTCAATCCGGGAATTTGAGCAATCCCCCGGCGCCACCGGCTCCCGGCGGCGCAGCGCCGGCCCACCAATGAGAAGCGGGCGCGCCTTGGCCGCGCCTGCTGATACTTCGAAGCAACCGGCGGATCGCCGAGGGTAAACGGCGACCCGCTCCGGGCGTATCGAGAGCCTCGTAGCGCC
>JAJPIH010000484.1 GCA_021324875.1 Alphaproteobacteria bacterium | reverse complement strand
CGGGGCAAGTGGTCGCCGTTCGGCTCTGCGGCGCCCGGCGCATCGCGCCGCTGCTCAATCGGTGCGGTAGCGCTCGACCGCACCCGGATCGAGTTCGATGCCGAGCCCCGGCCGCTGCGGCAACGCGATCATGCCTTGGGCGTCGATCCCGAGCGGCTCTTTGAGCAATTCCTCGCGTAGCCCGTTCGGGTTCTGGTCGAATTCGAGCAGCAGCGCATTCGGGGTGGCGGCTGCGAAATGCAGTGAGGCGGCCAGCAAGACGGCGCCGGCAAAGGCGTGCGGTGCAACCATCCGATGATGGGCCTGGGCCAAAGCGGCGATCCGACGGCATTCGGAAAAGCCGCCCGACCAGGCGAGATCGGGCTGCACGATATCGACCGCACCGCGGCTGATCAGTTCGCGAAAGCCGTATAGCCCGATTTCGGTTTCGTAACCGGCGATCGGCGTGGCGAGCGCGCCGGCGACCCGGGCGCTGCCATCGATGTCGTCGGTCGCGACCGGCTCTTCGATCCAGTACAGATTGTAGGGTTCGAGGGCGCGGCCCATTTCGATCGCCATCGCCGGGCTCCAGGCGCAGTTGACGTCGACCATCAGCTTCGCCTTGGGGCCCAGCGCCCGGCGCACCGCTGCGACGCGGGCGATATCCTCCTCCGGCTCGACCTCGCACAACTCGGCGCCGGCCGCCAGATGACGCAGCGGCGTCTGGGTCGAGGGATTGCGGCCGATCTTCATCTTCATGCCGCGAAAGCCGCGGGCGCGATAACCCTCGGCCTCGGCGGCGAGGTCCTCAACCGATTTGCCCGGTTGATAGAATCCGCCGCTGGCATAGGCCTCGACCCGGTCACGGCACGCGCCCAGCAGCCGGTAGACGGGCAGCCTCGCCACCTTGCCGGCGATGTCCCACAAGGCGATGTCGATCCCGCCGAGCGCGTTCATGACGATCCCGCGCCGCCCGAACTGGCGGGTGCGGGCGAAGATCTTTTGCCACAAGCCCTCGATCAGCAGCGGGTCCTCGCCGAGCAGCAGCGGCCGCAATTGCCGCTCGATGACGTGGCGGGTGCTGCCGCCGCCGGTCCCGGCCTCGCCGATCCCGACGATCCCGTCATCGGTTTCGACCTCGACCAGCAATGCGCCGCGCGCGCTTTGCACGCCGCCGGCGCTGCCATAGGGCGGCTCGCAGCGATAGGACAGCGGGATCGCACGGATATCGACGATTTTCATCGCTCAATCCTGGTCGAGCACGGCCATCAGGTCACATTGGATCTGCAGCGGCGGGGTGAAGTCGGTGCTGGTTACGGTATGACGCGCCGGCCGCGAGTGCGGATCGGGGAACATCTCGACCCAGTATTTGTTCAACACCGGACGCAGCGCCCGGTCGGTGATCCACACCGTCATTTTGACGATGTCGTCCGGGCTGCCGCCGGCGGTTTCGATGACGCGGCGGACATTGGCGAACATTTGCCGGCACTGGGCGTCGAGATCGGCCGGGACTTGGCCCGTCGCCGGGTCGGCGCCCGAGATCGCGCCGGAAACGACAAACGGGCCGCGCCGGCTGGCGCTCGGGATCGGGTTGGTGTGCCGCGCCCCCGCCACCTCGATGCTGCGCCGCTTTTCCATTGCTGATCCTCCCGTTGTTGCGCCGCAGCCGACCCGCCTCCGTTCGCCGCGGCCGATATATGATCCTAGCAGGTTTGCCGCGGAGAGACCGATGCTGAACGAGGCGCGACGCCGTTTTCTCGAGAGCCGCCCGGTCGCCCACCTGGCCACCGCCGACAAGGACGGCCGGCCCCATGTCGTGCCGGTGTGCTTTGCGCTTGGCGAAACCGCGCTTTACATCACGATCGACGAGAAGCCGAAGGGCGATCCGCGGGGGTTGAAGCGCTTGCGCAACATCGCCGAGAACCCGAATGTGGCGGTGGTCGCCGACCGCTATGACGAGGATTGGACCCGGCTCGGCTGGGTCATGTTGCGCGGCCGCGCCGAAATCCTCGACACCGGCGCCGAGCACGACCGGGCGCAAGAATTGCTGCGGGCGCGCTATGCGCAATACCGCGACATGCAACTGCGCGGCTTGCCGGTCATCGCAATCCGCATCACGCGGGTGGCAAGCTGGGGTAACCTCGCCGTCCCGCCCTGAGACGAAGCCCGGAGGCCGAGCGTGGCCCCGCGCCTCCGAGCAAACCCAGGGCCTCGGGCACACGGGCGCCAGGTGCCGTCGTCCCGACGCTCAGTCGTCACGGCGCAAAACGGTTATGGGCCATGCCATCCCGGCATAACCGATGCGCGAAATTCGCAGCCTGAGATCGCCCTAAGCACGATTAACCTTAAACGACGTTCATTTCGCAAAACGCTTGGTCCGTGCCAAGGGAAGTCAATTATTGTGCGGCTATCCTGCCGCACAATAAAAGGGAGGGTACGCAATGCACTTATTGCGTCGGCGTCTGTCCGCGGCGATTTATAGGATAATATTTACGACTTTGATCGGTTTTTTGTTCGTCGGGGCGGCCGATGCAATGGCCGATACAGGTCATAATCTCAAGATCATAACCCTCTCGTCACGCCCCGACACGGTGAGCGGCGGCAGTGTCCTCGTCCGTGTCACTCTGCCGCCCGATGTGCCGGCCAACGATGTGCTCGTGCTGCTCAACAGCGAGGACGTCACCAATGCGTTCCGACCGGAAGTTGGGCACAGCTCGTTGCTCGGTTTGCTCGACGGGCTCACCCTCGGTCAGAACAAGCTGATTGTCGAGGCGTTGACCAAGCGCAACCAAGTCTATCGCTTCGCCTCGCTCGATTTAACCAACTACCCGATCACCGGCCCGATATTTTCCGGTCCGCACGAGCAGCCGTTCTATTGCATGACGCAATCCTTCAAATTGCCGGCCTCGACCCAGACCTTGGGACCCGCCCTCGACAGCGACTGCTCGATCGCCACCCGGGTCGATTACGTTTATCGCACGACCGGCGGGATATTTGCGCCGCTGCCGAGCCTCAACGCTTATCCGGCCGATCTTGCCTATACGACCACGACGCTGGGCCAGACTGTGCCGTACATCGTCCGGGTCGCGACCGGGACCATTAACCGCGGGATCTATGAGACCGCGGTGTTGCACGACCCGACCAAGGAGCAGCCGCCCACCCCGTTCAATCCGCCGCAGGCCTGGAACCACCGCCTTGTCTATACGCTCGGCGGCGGCTGCGTCGGCGGCTGGTACATCCAGGGGGCAAGCCTCGGCAATGGCGGGATTCTGGAGGATTTGCTGCTCCGCCAGGGTTATGGCATTGCCGCCTCGACCCTCAATGTTTACGGCAACAACTGCCAGGATCTGCTCGCCGCCGAGACCATTGATATGGTCAAGGCGCGCTTTATCGAAAATTTCGGGCCGGTCGACTTTACGATCGGTTACGGCTGTTCTGGCGGGACCGAGGCGGGCCATCCGATCGCCGACGAGTATCCGGGTCTGTTGAACGGCCTCGTCATGGGGTGTTCGTTTCCCGAAGTCATTGTAGGGATGATCAACAACATCACCGACGCCGACCTGATCTACCACTACCTGCACAACACGACGCTTAGCTGGACCGATGCGCAAATCGAGGCCGCGACCGGTTACCCGACGGTCACCACCCTAGCGACGATCGGCCCGCCCAACGCGATACGGGTCAAGGCGCAAGGTGGCGTGTGCAACGCGATCATTCCGAAAAGCACCCAATACGACGCCAAGACCAACCCGAGCGGCATCCGGTGCGATATTTACGATCATCTCGTCAATGTCTTCGGACGCGATTCGAAGACCGGATTTGCCCGCCGCCCGCTCGACAATGTCGGCGTTCAATACGGCTTGGAGGCGCTCAATGCCGGCGCCATCAGCCTCGCGCAGTTTCTCGACCTCAACAAGAATATCGGCGGCTACGACAATGACGGCAATTATGTGCCGACCCGCACGCTCGGTGATCTTGCCGCCATCAGGGCCGCCTATCGCAGCGGTCGCGTCACTTATGGTGGGCTGGGGCTGAAATCGACCCCGATCATCG
>JAJPIH010000357.1 GCA_021324875.1 Alphaproteobacteria bacterium | reverse complement strand
CTCGGCCTCGGCGGCACGCTGTTGCAAGGCCTCGCGGTCGGCCTCGTCGATCGTCGCCTGGGTACGGACCAAACACGCGGTCGGGCACCGGGTCACGCCGTGGGTTCGGATGAAGGCCGCAATCTGCGCATCGTATTCGCTGTGTGACATGTTCGTGCTCCCCAAACGAGCGCTCCTGCGCAAGTCGCCTGATGAGGCTAACCCGAGTGCGAGAAATACTCCGCAAAATTTATGGTTAACCTTTGCTTAATCGTGGTTAACGGGTCTTGCTCTGTCTCATCGCCGCGCGAAACCTGCCTCACCCCCGCTCATCTCTGTCTCCGCGACAGGCGCGCGCGCCATTCAACAAGCGTTTGATTCCATGGGTCGACGCCGGGTGCCGGGGGCCGCTGCCCGGCGGGCGCGGGCCGCGCGGCGAGGGCGCGATCGAGGCGGGCCGACCCCCGCACAGAGCGCGCCGGGCAGGGGGCAAGCGCGGCAAATGATGCTATTTTGCGGCCCCCTTGAGCGGCATGCGCTCGAACCACAGGAGAGCCGAGAATGGCAGAGACCCCCTACCAGACCGCGCTGATCGTCGGCGCCGGCCACGGCCTCAGCGCCGCCCTGGCGCGGGTTTTCGCACGCGACGGGATGCGGGTGGCGCTGGCCGCGCGCGACATTGCCAAACTCGCGCCGCTCTGCGCCGAAACCGGCGCCCGCGCCTTTGCCTGCGACGCCGTCGACCCGGCCCAGGTTGCGGCCCTGTTTGCCGCGGTCGACGGGGCGATCGGCGCCCCCGAGGTCGTCGTCTACAATGCCAGCGCCCGGGCTCGCGGCCCGGTTGCCGAACTCGTTCCGGCCGAGGTCGAGCGCGCCCTCATGGTCAGCGCCTATGCCGGCTTTCTGGTCGCGCGCGAGGCGGTGATCCGGATGCAGCCCAAAGCTCACGGCGCGGTGCTGTTCACCGGCGCCTCGGCCAGCGTCAAGGGCCACCCGCTTTCGGCGCCGTTCGCGATGGGCAAATTCGCGTTGCGCGGCCTCGCCCAAAGCATGGCCCGCGAACTGGCGCCGCAAGGCATCCACGTCGCCCATTTCGTCATCGACGGCGCCATTCGCAATCCGGGCCGGGTCGAGCCGCCCGACAAGCCCGACAGCATGCTCGATCCGGCCGCGATCGCCGCGACCTATCTCAATGTGCTCCATCAACCGCGCTCGGCCTGGACCTGGGAGGTCGAGCTGCGGCCGTGGGTCGAACGCTTCTGAGGCGGGCGGCGAGCGGCCAGGCACGGCCGGCCGCGGGCGCCGGCGTCATTCGCGGGGCGGCGCCATCGCCGCCATCCAATTGGCGGCGCTGAACCCATGTTCGAGGCCGAGGCCCGCTGGCTCGCCGCCGCCCTCGACCGCTTTGCGCCGGCGCGGCTGTCGCCGTTGCTCAATCTCGGCAGCAGCACGGCCGCGTTTCGCCAACAGGTCCAGCCCTGGACCGAGCTGCAGCTGTTCCGTCCGTTGCGCGCCCGCGGCATCGAGGTGGTCCATGTCGATCGGCGCGAGGGGCCCGGTATCGATGTCCGCGCCGATCTGACCGATCCGGGCGACCTCGCGCGGCTGCGCGCCCTCGCGCCGCGCGCGTTGTTGTGCTGCAACCTGCTCGAACATGTGGTCGATCCCGGCCGCCTCGCCGGTGACTGCCTCGACCTGCTGCCGGCGGGCGGTCTTGTCTTTGTGACCGTCCCGTTCAGCTATCCCTATCACCGCGACCCGATCGACACGATGCTGCGGCCCGGGCCGGATGCGCTGCAGGCCTTGTTTGCCGGCGCGCCGATGGTCGCCGGCGAAATCATCGGCGTCGGCCTGTCGTATCGCGACGAGGTGCGCCGCCGGCCGTGGCTGTTGTTGCGTCACCTCGCCCGGCTGCCGGCGCCGTTCCTGTCATGGACGCGATGGAAGCGGTCGATGGCCAAGCTCTATTGGCTGGCGGCCGAATACCGCGTCACCTGCGCGATTTTCGAAAAACCTTGAGGCGAGCGCCGTCGGCTCCTGTTCACGGCGGCGATCGGCCGGTCGTTCGGCCGTTGTGAGGGCACGGGGCAGATCGTTACAATCGCCGCATGCGCGTGCTCTACCATACCTTGCTTTCTCCGGCGTGCCGCAAGGTGCGCGTCATCCTGCGGGAAAAGAACCTCGATTTCACGCTGAAGGCGGAAAAGACCTGGGAACGCCGGCCGGAATTTCTCGCCCTCAACCCGGCCGGCGAGGTGCCGGTGCTGATCGAGCCCGACGGGGCGGTGCTGGCCGATCCGGCGGCAATCGTCGAATATCTCGACGAAGTCTATCGCGAAAAAATGCTGATCGGCATCAACCCGATCGACCGCGCCGAGGTGCGCCGCCTGGTCGGCTGGTTTGACGTCAAAATGAATTGGGAGGTGACCGAGAACCTGCTCGGCGAGAAAATCATGAAACGCTATGTCGGCCTCGGCCAGCCCAATTCGCAGGCGATTCGCGCCGGTCACGCCAACCTTCCGCATCACCTCGATTATATCGGCTATCTGGTCGAGCGCCGGCGCTGGCTGGCCGGCGACCATTTCTCGGTTGCCGACATCACCGCTGCGGCGCAACTCTCGAGCCTCGATTATCTCGGCGACGTGCCGTGGGACGACCACGAGCCGGCCAAGGAATGGTATGCGCGGATCAAATCGCGGCCGAGCTTCCGTCCGATCCTCGCCGACCATGTGCCCGGGCTGCCGCCGCCGGCGCATTACGCCGACCTCGATTTCTGAGCGCGCCCGGCCTCCGCCGGCGGTTCAACCGACGCTGGCGCGCGCCCGGTCGTCGCGACGCTTGCGCGCCACCGCCGCCTCGCCGCCGCTGGTCAGCCGGTAAAGCCCGAGATTGTCGAATTCGTTGACCGCCGGCGGGGTGATTGCGAGGTCGCGATACTCCCAGCGGTCGGGGGCGGCCAGCACCTCTTTCAGAATGGTCTGCATGCGCCGCCACACCGCCCAGTAATGGCGCGCCTTGTCGCCAATTTCTGCGGCGCGCCGGGCGTGAAACCCGAACATCCCTTCGCGCGGCAAATCCGGGCGTCGCTCGCCGCGGGTCCGTCGGCGCCAGGCGCCGCTTTCGAGCGGGTGGACCCCTTCGCAGAGAACCGCCAGCTTGAACCAGGCGAGTGCGATCACAATCGTGCGCGGGCGGCCGCGCGGATTGGCGGCGGCGCGGCGCAAAATCGTGCGGATATGGTCGTCGTCGTAATAGACTTCCCAAGCCGCGCGATAAGCTTCCTCCCATTCGGCGTCGGTCATCCGCGCATGATGCGTCACCCGGTGCGAGAGGTCGTATTTGTTGAGGTCGGGATCCATCCAGGCGCCGCGCTGCCACAGGTTGCGGTGGTCTTCGGAACCGGGCAGCGGCGTCAAGTAAAACAATTCCAGCAGGTCGAGCGGCAATTCGCGTTTAATGATCGCGATGTCGCGCAGGATCGATTCCTTCGTGTCGGCCGGGAAGCCGGTGATATAGCCGGCGTAGGTGATCATCCCGTGCTCGCGCCATTTTTGCAGCATCACGCGATATTCGGTGATCTTGTTCTGATGCTTTTTGCTGGCGAGCAGATTGTCGGGGTTGATGTTTTCAAGCCCGATAAAAACTCGGCGCACGCCCGCCTCCGCCGCCTTCTCGATGAAGTTCGGGATGCGGTGGCAGAGCGTATCGACCTGGATCATCAGGTTGAGCTTGATCCCGTCCTGCCGCCGCAGCCGGATCATCCGGTCGAACAGCGCCTCCCAGTTGCGGTTGCGGGCGAGATTGTCGTCGGTAATGAAAAACCGGCGGATGCCGCGCGCCCAATTGGCGCGCACCGCGCGTTCGAGATCGTCAGGGGTGCGGAACCGGCTCTTGCGGCCCTGGACATTGATGATCGTGCAAAACGAGCACTGGTAGGGGCAGCCGCGCCCGAGATCGAAGCTCGAAAACGAATGGGCGATGCGCCGCACATGGCGCCTGGGCAACAGCGGCAGCGGCTCGTCCTCGAGGCCCGGCAGGTCGTCCATGTGGTTGTAGATCGGCCGTAAGCGCGCGTTCCAGGCGTCGCGCAGCACCTGGTCGAGGCGGCCGCCCTCGGCCTCGCCGGCAAAGAAGGAAATGCCGAGCGCCTGGGCCGCAACCATCTCGGGCGGCATCTGCGGCAGCATCGCCAGGCAGCCCGAAACATGAAAGCCGCCGATCACCACCGGCAGCCCGGCGGCGCGAAACGGCCGCGCCAGATCGAGCGCGCGCGGAAACTGGTTCGATTGCACCCCGACCAGCCCGATCAGCGCCCGTCCGCCGCTTTGACGAACTTTCCGGATGATGCGCGCGGGCTGCACGCGCTGGTTGGTTTCGTCAAAGGCGTGAAGGCGGATGTCGACCGCCGGCCCCAGCACTTGCCGGCGCCGCACGTCATCGGCCAGGCTGTAGAGGGCGCCGAGCGTATTCGACGGGATCGCGGCGCGAAACCAGCGGATCGGATAGCCGTCATCGTCGTAATGGGTCGGCTTGATCAGGACGATGTGAAACAGCGGCAGTCCCGAACGCCGTACCGGCAGCAAAGCCATCGCCCCCTCTTGCCCCCTCCACCGGCGATTGCCGGGCACTATGACCGATTACGCCAAGCGCCGCCAATTCAATCGGCCGGCGCTTTGCCGTCCTGGTCGTGCGCTCATGAGGTTGCTAGGATTTGCGCAGCGGACGGGCCGCGCCCTTGCGGTGGGGATTGTCAGTGTCAGCTTTGGCCAGCGATGCCGTGCAGGCCGCATGATTCGGGTGCCAGGCGCTCCGACCACCCCTACCGCGAGGAAGCTCCCGCACACCTTGTGAGCGTCGATGGCTTTTGGATCGATCCGCCGTCAGGAGGCCATAATGCAATACGATCTGTTGATTTGTGACGGCGAAATTGTCGATCCCGGCGGCGGTCTCAACGGCCGAATGGATATCGGCATCGCCGGCGGCAAGATCGCCGCGGTGGCGCCGGCCCTGCCGCGCCAAGAAGCGCGCGCCACGCTCAGCGCCAAGGGCCGTTTTGTGACCCCGGGGCTGGTCGATGTGCACGCGCATATCTTTGTCAACGCCTCGGATATGGGCGCCAACACCGACCGCTTTTGCGGCGCCGGCGGGGTCACGACGGTGTGCGACGCGGGCAGCGCCGGCTCGGCCAATTTTGCCGGGCTGCGGTTTGTCGTCGAGCAGGCGGTGCGCACCCGCACCCGCGCCTTTGTCAATCTGTCGGCGATCGGCATCACCGCCACCTCGCGCTGCGGCGAGCTTGCGCATTTCCCCTATGCCGATCCCGAGGGCTGTGCGCGCACGATCGCCGAGAACCGCGACCTCGCGATCGGAGTCAAACTGCGCTACGGCCCCGGCATCGTCTGGGAATACACGACCGAGCCGGTCAAGCTCGCGCGCCGCGCCGCCGACATGGCCGGCGGCGTGCCGATGATGGTCCACATCACCGACACGCCGTTGCCGTTGCCGGAGATTCTCGCCTGCATGAAGCCGGGCGACATCATCACCCACTGCTTTCACGGCCGCGAGCACGGCATCATGGGTCCGCAGAAGGAAATGGTGCTGAAGGAGGTGGTCGAGGCCCAGCGCCACGGCATCATCTTTAACTGCGCGCATGGCCGCGGCGGCCATTTCAATTTTCCGCTGATCGAAAAGGCGCTCGACCAGGGCTTTTTGCCCGATACGATTTCGACCGACATGACCTTTACCACCGCCACCGGCGGCCCGGTCTGGGATTTGACGACGACGATGTCGAAATTGCTGCATTTCGGCGTGCCGCTCGACGAGGTGGTGCGGCGGGCGACCGCGACGCCGGCCAAGATCCTCGGTCTCGACGGGGTTGTCGGCACGTTGCGTCCGGGCGCCAATGCCGATGTCGCGATCCTCGAACTGCGCGACGGCGATTGGGAATTGCGCGACACCGACGGCAACGCGATCCGCGCCAAGCGTCGTCTGTTCGCCGAGCGGGTGCTGAAAGACGGGCGCGTGCGCTACGACCGCCAATCGGGCTGACCGGCCCGGGGCAGGGCGGGCGGCGGGATCAGCGGGCGGCCGGATCAATCCGCGTAGTAATGGATTTCGTAGAGCAGACAGCCGCGCTCGGATTTGAACGGGCCGTGGACCGCGCCGGGCGGGCGGCAGGCGTAAGTGCCGGCGGTGAAATTCTCGCCGCCCTCGCCCTGGGCGTCGTTGCCGACGGTCAGGTCCCCCGCGACCAGATACACCTCCTCCCAATAATCGTGGACAAAAGGTGCGGTCGTGAACACGCCGGGCGCAAAACGCAAGAGCCGCGTGCGGCTGCCCTGCTTTGCGGTTTCGTCGAGGGCGCCGGCGAGGATCTTCTGCTCGATCCCCTTCGGATAGCCGGGCGGGGTTTCCCAGCCGGAATTCATGTCGAGCCGGTGGAATTCGAGATGCGGTTTGTTCGGCGGCATCGCTTCAACCTCGGTTGGCCCGCGCTGCTGTAGTCCCCGGCGGCGGGGAGCGCAATAGAGCGCCGACCCGGTGGCGCCAGCGGCGGCGACAATCGCGGCTCACACGCAAGCGCATGGTTGACCCCGACCCGTCTCCGCGCTGATCTAACCGGCGATCGGCGAGCAATGGGGAGTTGGGCGATGGCGATTTCCGAGGTCAAGGCGCTGACCTTCGACGTGTTCGGCACGGTGGTCAATTGGCGCGACAGCATCGCCCGGGAGGCGAAGGCCATTCTCGGGGCCAAGGGTTACGACAAGGACTGGTACGATTTCGCCGATCGGTGGCGGGCCCGTTATCAGCCGGCGATGGCCAAGGTTCGCGACGGCGAGCGGCCCTGCGCGCGGCTCGACGATCTGCACCGCGAGAACCTGATCGAATTGCTGCCGGAATTTGGCATATCGGGGCTCGCCGAGACCGAGATCGACCATTTGAACCGCGCCTGGCACCGGCTCGACCCGTGGCCGGATACGGTCGCGGGGCTGACCCGGCTGAAGCGCAAATACATTCTCGTCACCCTGTCCAACGGCAATGTCGCGCTGATGGTCAATATGGCGAAATATGGCGGGCTGCCCTGGGACGCGATCCTCGGCGCCGAGGTGGCCCGCGCCTACAAGCCGCTGCCCGAAGCCTATGATCGCACCGCCGCTTTTCTCGATTTGCGGCCGCAACAATGCATGATGGTCGCGGCCCATAATGGCGACCTCGTCGCGGCGCGCGGGCGCGGCTTTCACACCGCCTTTGTCAGCCGGCCATTGGAGCACGGCCCCAACAAGACGCGAGACCAGCGCGCCGAGCACGATTTCGACGTGATCGCCGAGGATTTTGTCGATCTCGCCGCAAAGCTCGGCTGCTGAGGCGCGCCCGGCCGCCGCAGAACCCGGCTGCGCGCACGATCGCCCCGGTCCGATGCGCCGCCGGCCTCGGCCGATTGTCAACCAAGCGGCGCTGCTGCTCGCCCTCGATCTGGCCGGCACGTTCGTGTTCGCGATCGAGGGGGCGATGGCGGCGATCGTCGCCCAACTCGACCTGCTCGGGGTTCTGGTGCTGGCGTTTGCCACCGCGCTGTGCGGCGGCATCGCCCGCGATGTGCTGATCGGTGCGGCTCCGCCGCAAGCCTTGCGCGACGGGCGCTATGCGGTGACAGCGTTCGCCGGCGGCGCCCTCGCGTTCGCCGCCTACCGTTTCATCCGCAACATCCCGCCGGCGATCCTTCTCGATCTCGACGCCGCCGGCCTCACCCTGTTTGCGGTCGCCGGCACCGAAAAGGCGCTCGCGTTTCGCCTGCCCGGGCTGATCGCGGTGCTGATGGGCGGCATTACCGCGGTCGGCGGCGGCACCTTGCGCGACCTGCTGCTGACCCGGATCCCCGCGGTGCTGCGCGTCGATGTCTATGCCACCGCGGCGCTCGCCGGTTCGGCGGCGATCGTGATCGCGCGCCGGCTCGGGGCCCGGCCGGCTTGGGCGGCGCTGCTCGGCGGGGCGATCTGTCTCGGTTTGCGGCTGATGGCGATCGCCTATCACTGGAACCTGCCGCGCGCCGCCATCCCGGGCGGCCCCTCATAGGGCGCCGGCGCGTCGCCGATCAGGCGGTCCTGTCGGCAAGATGGCGCAGCGCCGGGAACACCCGATCGATTTCGGCAAGCGGCCGTCGCACCGATGGCGAATGAAGACGCATCTGGGCGACGAGATCGGCCTGCGGGATACGGCCGACGATCGCCTCGATATCGGCGGCGCGCACCCCCTGCTGCAGCAAAAAGGCGATATAGGTGTGGCGCAGCGCGGCCGCCGTCACCTCGTCGGGTTGTTCGAGACCGGCGTCATAGGCCGCATAGAGGATCAAGCGCCCGATTTCCTCGGGCGCGGCGGCGCCGCCATCCGGACGCGTCAGCACCGGGCCCCCTGCCTCCGGCTGCGGCCGGTGCTGCCGGCGCCTGCGCAAGAGGGTGCGCAGCGGCTCGCCGAGCGGCAGATCGCGGGCGCCAGCGCCGCGCAGATGAAGCAGGGCGGCGTCAAAATCGACATCGCCCCATTCAAGCGCGACCAGCTCCTCGGCGTCGATCCCGGTCAGCAGCGCCGTCACGGCGAGCTTGGCCTCCTCGCTCGCGGCGTCGAACAGGGCGGTGACTTCGGCCTCGCTCAGCACCCGCGGCGGCGGTTCGGGCGACGCTAACCGGGCCATATCCGAGCCGTGCAACCGGGCGCGATCGGCCACCGCAAGCAGGCCCGACGCCGGCCCTTCGCCGCCGGCCAATACCGTCGGCCACGGATAGGGCACATAGACCGGCGGCCGCCACGCCGGACCGGCGATAAACTCGACAAACCACGTCGCAAACAGGGCAAACCCAAAGGCGCCGGCGAGCGCCAGCGCCGCGTCGAGCCGGTAATCCGGACGCCAGGCCCGGGTCGGGGTGGCGGCGGCCTCCAGCACCTCGAGCCGCGGCGCCCGCTCGGCGGCGCTTGCCTGCAATTTGGCGAGCCGGTCGAGGGCGGCGCGGCGCATTGCTTCGAGGTGGTCGAGGTCGTCGCGCATCGCTTTGTATTCGTTGAGGTGGGCGGCGAATTCCTGCGCTTGTTTCTGGTTGTCGGCGACGGTCTTGCGCAATTCCGCGACCGCGGTTGCAGCCGCGGTCAGTTGCTGCTGGGCGTCGATCAAGGCCGCCCGCTGACCGGCGCTGGTGGCCGCCTGCAGCTGGGCTTCGAGGCTACCGAGGCGGGCGCGCAGGGCCGTGGCATCGGGATCGAGGGCCAGATAAGCCGGCGTGAAGCGCTGCTGCAGCTGCTGCCATTCCTCGCGCATCAAGGCGGCGCGCTGTTGCAGGGCGGCAAGTGTCGGGTCGTCCTTGGCCGCGACCACGGTCTTCCCGGTCTTCAGCGCGTCAACCCGCCCCTGCGCCTTGGCCAGCCGGTCGTTCGCCTCGGTATAGGCTTTGCTCAGACCTTGGATATCGGCCAGAACCTGGTTTTCCTGGCGCTCGATCGAGACGATGTCATAGCGCTGGCGAAAGGCGTCGAGCGCGGCTTGCTGCGTTGCGATTTTGTCGGCAAGCGCCTTCGCCTCGCCGGCGGCGGCGCGCGCCGTATCGGCCGATAGCACGGCATAGGATGAGGAAAGCCGCTGGCGAAAGCTGTGCGCCACGGCATTGGCCAGCGGCGCCACAAACTCGCGCTCCGGCCCGGTGGCGATCAGCCGCACAATATTGCTGCCCGCAATCGGTTCGACGGCCAGCATGCGTTGCGCGGCGGCAGCTGCATCCGATCCCTGCGGCGGCAATCGGTTGTCGGCGCGCAGCCGGGCGAGCGCCTGCTCGACAATCGGCCGGCTGGTCAGCACTTGCGCCTCGGCGAGCAGCGATTGCCCGGCGGTCGCGACCGGCAGCGCATGCTGGGTATCATCGGGTTCGCTGACACCGGCGGCGGGGGTGATCGTGATCCGCGCCATCGCCCGGTATTCGGGCGGCCGGGTCAAGACAAAGGCGAGACCCGCGGCGGCGGCGACGAAGAAAGCGAGCGCAAAAGTCAGGGCCCGCCGCCGCATCGGCGCCGCCGATGGGTTCAGCGCCAGCATGGCGCTGTCCTCGCCGCAGCGAAAACAAGCCCGGCGCCGCGCCGGTCGGGCGACGCGGCCAGCGCGTCGCGATGCGCGGTCAGCTCAATATCGTGCGTTGCCCGGGGTGCGCGGGAACGGGATCGCATCGCGCACATTGGCAAGACCGGTGACATAAGCGAGCGTGCGCTCAAAGCCGAGGCCGAAACCGGCATGCGGCACCGTACCGTAGCGTCGCAGATCCCGGTACCAGCCATAGGCCTCCTTGTCCACGCCACACTCGGCCAGACGGGCGTCGAGCACGTCGAGCCGCTCTTCGCGCTGGCTGCCGCCGATGATCTCGCCGATCCCCGGAGCGAGCACATCCATTGCCGCGACCGTGCGGCCGTCGTCATTGACCCGCATGTAAAAGGCTTTGATCGCCTTCGGATAGTTCATGACGATGACCGGTTTTTTGGCGTAGCGCTCGGTCAGGTAGCGTTCGTGCTCCGATTGCAGATCCATTCCCCATTTAACCGGGAACTCGAATTTGACATTGGCGCGCTCGAGCACCCGGATCGCCTCGCTGTAATCCATATGCGCAAATTCGGAGGCGATGATGCTTTCGAGCTTGGCGTCCAGCCCCTTCTCGATGCGCTCGTTGAAAAACGCGAGGTCGTCCTGGCGTTCGTTCAACACCGCCGCAAACACATATTTGAGCAGGCGCTCGGCGAGGCGGGCATTGTCGGCCAGTTCGGCGAAGGCGACTTCGGGTTCGATCATCCAGAATTCCGCCAGGTGCCGGCTCGTATTCGAATTTTCGGCGCGGAAGGTGGGCCCGAATGTGTAGACCTTGGTCAAGGCTAAACAGTAGGCCTCGACATTGAGCTGACCCGAGACCGTCAAAAACGCCTCGCGCCCGAAGAAGTCTTGGCTGAAATCGACCCGGCCATCGGCGGTGCGCGGCAGGTTGGCGAAGTCGAGCGTCGAAACCCGGAACAGCGCCCCGGCGCCCTCGGCATCGGAGGCGGTGATGATCGGCGTGTTGACCCAGAAGAACCCGTTTTCGTTGAAAAAACGGTGGATCGCCTGGGCCAGGCTGTGGCGCACCCGGGTCGCCGCCCCGATCACATTGGTGCGCGGCCGCAAATGCGCCACCTCGCGCAGGAATTCGAGCGTGTGGGGCTTGGGCTGGATCGGATAGGTGTCGGGGTCGTCGACCCAGCCGACGACCGTGACGCCGCTCGCCTGCATCTCGAAGGGTTGGCCCTTGGCCGGCGACGGCACGATCCTGCCTGTGGCCGCGACCGCGCAGCCGGCGGTCAGGCGCAGCACGTCGCTCGCGTAATTGGGGAGGGTGTTCGGCACCACGACCTGCAGCGGGTGAAACGATGACCCGTCGGAAACATGCAGAAATGAAATCCCGGCTTTCGAATCGCGGCGGGTACGCACCCAGCCCCTGATCGTGACCGGCCGGTCGGCGGGCGCCTCGCCCGCAAGGATCGCGCGCACACTGAAATCTTGCCTGTCCATGCCGAGACAGTGGCACTCGCAAGCCGGCTTGTCTACCCGCCCGCCCGATGCGGCCCAAGCAAAGGGAGCGCAAGCATAGCCGCGCGATCCGCACCCCTGTTTGTGCCAGTTTATGTGGACAAGCTTGCAAATCCGGTTCGCGCCACCCTTGCAAAATCTCGCTTATAAGGCTGTAGTCAGCAATCGGGAGACAACGCCAAGGAGAAGGTCATGACGGCTACCGCTCAGACGGTGGGTGGGGGTGCTCCTGCGCGGACGCTGGGTCTGCCCTTGATCATCGCCGCTTCGTCGGTTGGCACGCTGATCGAATGGTATGATTTTTACATCTATGGTGTGCTGGCGGCGTTCTTTGCCACCCATTTCTTCCCGAAAGGAAATCCCAGCCTGGCCCTGCTCGCCAGTCTGGCGGTGTTTTGGTTCGGCTTTATCCTGCGGCCGTTCGGAGCGCTGTTTTTCGGCCATCTGGGCGATCTGATCGGGCGCAAATTCACCTTTATGCTGACCCTCGGCATGATGGGCGTGGCGACGTTTCTGGTCGGCTGCATTCCCAGCTACGCCCGTTGGGGCTTCTGGGCGCCGGCGCTGATCCTGCTGATGCGCGCACTGCAGGGATTGGCGCTTGGCGGCGAATATGGCGG
>JAJPIH010000299.1 GCA_021324875.1 Alphaproteobacteria bacterium | reverse complement strand
GGCCGGCATGCCCGCTCGGCGGTCGGCATGAGTTCGCTGCCGGGCGGCATCCCGGTCGAGATCGAGGTCATTGTCGCCGTCCGCTGACGGCGGCCAGGCAGCGCCGGCGGCATTCGCGAGGCAAGCGGCGCGGCCGGCGCCGGCAAGCGATGACCGCCATCCGGCGTAACGGCGTCAAAACCGTGGCCGAGCGCGAGCGCGGTCGGCTGATGCTGTTTTTTGCGCTGGTTTATGTCGTCGAAGGGCTCAGCCAGACCGGCGGCCTGATCGCCCAGCCGCTCAATTTCTACCTCAAGCAAACCTTTGGCTGGACCCCGCTGCAGGTTACCGCGTCGCTGACTGTGCTCAACCTGCCCTGGATCATCAAGCCGGTTTACGGGATTTTCTCCGATTTCGTCCCGCTCTTCGGCTATCGCCGCAAAGCCTATCTGATTCTCGCCAACCTGGCCGCGGCGGCGGCGTTTTTGGGGGTCGCGTTTGTGGCGCGACCCGAGCCGCTGATCCTTGTGCTGCTGCTGAGCGCCTATGCGATGGCGATCTCGAGCACGCTGGCGGGCGCGGTGCTGGTTGAGAACGGCCAACGTCTCAACCAAAGTGATGCATTCGTTAACCAACAATGGCTGTGGTTTAATGTCGCCGCGGTCGTCAGCGCTGTGCTCGGCGGTGAACTCGTCCAGCGTCTCTCACCGCTCGCGGCATTGCACGCGGCGGCGCTGGTGATCGCGGCAGCCCCCGGCGCCGCCGTGTTTGGTGCGGTGTATCTGATCGACGAGACCCCGAGCCGCCTCGATCTTGCCGCGTTGAAGCGCGCCCTGGCCGGGCTGATTGCCGCCTTCACTCATCGCGAGCTGTGGTTGATCGGGCTTTTTTTGTTTCTTTACTACCTCAATCCCGGGTTTGGCTTGCCGCTGTATTATTACATGACCGACACGCTCAAATTTTCCCAGGATTTCATCGGTATCCTCGGCGCCGTCAACTCCGTCGGCTGGATCGTCGCGGCTCTGTTTTATCGGCGCTGGCTCGACGGCATGACCTCGCGGCGGCTGCTGAATTGGAGCATCGTGCTCGGCGCCGTGACCACGCTGGCATTTTTGCTGTTGTCCAATCCGGCAAGCGCGCTGGTCATCAATTTCTGCAGCGGCATTGCCGGCATGATCGCATTTGTCGCAACCTTGAGCCTCGCCGCCGATTTCTGTCCGAAGCGGGCGGAGGGGTTCGCTTTCGCCGCGCTGATGTCGCTGTTGAACCTGTCTTCGGCGCTGTCCAACAATCTCGGGTCCTATCTTTACGAGCACGCGTTTCACAACCGGCTGGCGCCGTTGATTGTCGTGTCCGCCGGCTCTACCGCACTGATCCTGCTGTTCATTCCGTTGTTGCGGCTCGGCGACAAGCGGGCCGGTGCGGCCGCGTGAGTGCGGTCGCCGAGCGCGACGCCGGCGTGCGCGCACCCGCTCAGATGTGGATCGCGCGACCGGCGACCGCGAGGGCGGCTTCCTTGACCGCCTCGTTCAGGGTCGGATGGGCATGGCAGGTCCGGGCGATGTCTTCGGCCGAGGCGCCGAATTCGATTGCCAGCGCCGCCTCGGCGATCAGGGTGCCGGCATCCGGCCCGATGATGTGGACCCCAAGGACGCGGTCGGTCGCCGCATCGGCGAGGATTTTGACAAAGCCTTCGGTCTCGCCGTTGCAGCGGGCGCGGGGATTGGCGGTAAACGGAAATTTGCCGATGCGGTAGGGCACCCCCGCCGTGGTCAGTTCGGCTTCACTATTGCCGACCGAAGCGACTTCGGGGGCGGTGTAGACAACCGCCGGGATCGCGTCGTAATTGACTTGCGGTTTCTGCCCGGCGAGCCGTTCTGCCACTGCAACCCCCTCCTCCGCCGCCTTGTGCGCCAGCATCGGGCCGCGGATCACGTCGCCGACCGCAAAGATGCCGGGAAGGTTGGTGGCAAATCGGTCATCGACCACGATCCGGCCCTGCCCATCGCGGGCGAGCCCCAATTCATCGAGCCCAAGGCCCCGCGTAAAGGCGCGCCGCCCGGCCGCGACCAGCACCGCATCCGCCACGACCGGTTGCTGACCGCCCTCAACCGCGAGCCGCAGCGCGCCATTGCGCTCCTCGATCCCGGCAAGCCGGGCGCCGAGACGAAAGGCGATACCCTGTCGCGCGAGGGCGCGTTGCAATGCGCCGGCCAGCTCGCGATCCATCGCCGGGAGGATGTGGTCGAGCAGTTCAATGACGGTGACTTCGGCGCCGAGCCGCCGCCATACCGACCCAAGCTCGAGCCCGATATAGCCGCCGCCGACAACCGCGAGATGCTTGGGCACTTGGTCAAGCGCCAATGCCCCGGTTGAAGAGAGAATGCTTCGCTCGTCAATCGCGAGGCCCGGCAGCGGCGTGCTTTCGGAACCGGTGGCGATAAGGATCGCCGCTGCTTCGATTTCGCGCGGTTCGCTGTCGGGCGTAGTGACGATTATTCGACCCGGCGCGACGATGCGGGCGTTGCCCTTGACCCAATCGATCCGGTTTTTGCGAAACAAGAATTCGACGCCGCGGGTCAACGTCGCTACGACCTGATCTTTGCGCGCCATCATCCGGCCGAGATCGAGCCGCACGCCGTCGAGCGCGACGCCATGCTCGCCGAGCGCGGAACGCGCCTCGGCAAATTTCTCGGAAGATTGCAGCAATGCCTTCGACGGGATGCAGCCGATATTGAGGCACGTTCCGCCGAGCGTGGCCCGGCTATCAACGCAGGCGGTACGGCGCCCGAGCTGCGCGCAGCGGATCGCGGCGACATAACCGCCGGGTCCGCCGCCGATGACGACGACGTCATAGCGTTCGGTCATAGGCTTGGCTCACCGCCAGCTGGTCCGACAAACAGGGGCCGCCTTTTGGCGGTCGCTGTCGCCGATATTGCTGCATATTGCTATATTGACAAATATTGCGTTTTCCATTATCAGCAACGACCGACAGCCGCGGGTGTCCGATCCCGCGCATCAGCGAACCATCGAGGCGAGAGACGGGCGATTGCCGACCCACGACCCGAAGGAGCGCAACGCCGCTCGGGGCAAAGCCGCGACGACATCGCGGCGCCAAACCGGCGACACCCAAAATTCGCGGCGGCGACGCCGACAGCCCGCTAGTCTGGCCGCAATCCTGCAACGCGCGCTCGACGAACCGGCCGACGCCGTGATTGGCGAGGATCCCAACATGACCAAACGCGAAGTGATGATCCGCGGTCTTGTCGAACGGTCCGCGGCCGGTGAGCTTGCCGCCACCAAATTGCTTTTTGAGCTGTTGCGCAAGGCCGATCCGCGCGCGATCGGCCCCGACCCCGCGAGTGATGCGCCGCTGGCGGAGAATGCCTTGGACCTGCTCAAGGAACGCATCGCACGTCTGGCTCTTGCGCAAACCGCAAGCCTGCCGGGAACCGCCGCCGACGCCGGCCCGCTGGCAATCCCGTCCTCGGCCGCCGCGCAACCCGCGCCCGCCCCTTGTGCGGATTCTGCCGACGCGCCACAAGGATCACCCGACGCCGACAAGACGTGAGAGCCCGCAGCTCGGGCCGCGCCGCCCCGGCCCCGAGCGATCGGCCAGCCGCGTCGAGACCGCGGCGCAAGCTCAACCCCGATCGAGGGTGCGCGGATCGTCGATCGCAAAGGTCAGGTGTTGCGTGGGTTGCGGGGTTGTCGTCATCAACGCCACCCCGTCCGGGGCCTCAAAGCGGTGCCATTTTCCCTGCGGCACGATTACCACCATCCCCTTTTTCAGCTCGTAGGTGTGCGGGCCGTCATCGAGCATGATGTGAAACTTGGTGGCGCCGTCGACCACCTGAACGATCTCGTCACCGTTGACGTGACGCTCCCATGGTCCTTCCCCGGCAAACTTCGCGACATTGATGGCGCTATCGCGGTAGGGGGCAAGCCGGGCGAAGGCGCCTTCGCGCTCGGCTTCGGGGGTTTCCGGCCGGCGCCCGCGCAGCATTTTGAGCTTGCCGAATTCGGCGTCGATATCGAGGATCGTCAGCACTTTCTCCCTCCACTGGCCGGGCTGATCGGCGCCGCTTGCCGGCCGCCGCCGACCGGCGATGCCGACAGACCGCGGCATGGCCCATCATAACCATGGCCTTTGCCGCGGATAACCGAAATCCAAGTCGCCGACTGCCCGGCATGAGAGCGCGCGACGCCGGCCGGCGAGCGCTGGTCTCGATACCGTCCGCGGGGCCAAATCACGCTCTCGCAACATCGCAGGCCGGTCGCAACCAGATAGCGAGCGCTCCTCAATCGAGCGGCGCGCCGTAGCGGTGGATGTGATAGGGCAACCGGGCGAGACCCGGGCAGTGGCTGCCGACCACGGGTTCGAGCGCCTGGTACAGCCGACGATGGTCGGCATTGGCGGCGGCAAGCCGTTCGCGCGCCGCCTCGGCGCGGGCGCCAAGCTGTGCCAGATCGACGGTCAACAACCGGCGGGTGTCGACGATCAGCCGCCCGCCGATCATGACGCTGGCGACGGCGCCGCCATCTTCGCTGTGGACGAGCTGGTTGACCGGGTCGTTGAGCGGGATCCAGTTCGGGTGATCGAGGTCGAGCATGACGATATCCGCCTTGTACCCCGGCGCCAGCCGCCCGATCCGGCCGGCGAAACCCAGCGCCCGCGCACCGCCCTCGGTCGCGGCGAGGGCCACCTCGCGGGTCGTCAGCCATCGCCGCCAATCCGGCCCGCGCACCTTCGAGGCGAAGGAGGCAAGCCGCATCGCCTCGTACATGTTCTGGTTGTCGGAACAATTGGCGCCGTCGGTGCCGATGCCGAGATTGACCCGCCGCTCGAGCATCGCCCGCGCATCGGCAATACCGCTGCCGAGCCGCATATTGCTGCCCGGATTATGCGCGACCGAGGCGCCGCGGTCCCCGAGCCGCCGCATATCCTCGTCATCGAGCCATACCCCGTGCGCCACCGTGAAATGCGGCCCGAGCACGCCGAGCCGGTCGAGATGCGCGGTCTGGGTCAGGCCGTAAAGGCGCATCCCGCTGACCGCCTGGACCTTTGATTCGGCGACATGGCTGTGCAGCGCGCAACCGTATTCGCGGGCCAGCGCGGCGCAGCCGAGGATGAATTCGTCCGAGCAATGATGCGGGATGGTCGGCGCCACCGCCGGCCGGATCCGATCGGGGTCGAAATGCCAGCCGGCAAGCGCGGCGCGCATGCCGGCGATCGTCGCCTGGCCGGGCGGCAAGCGCAACGCCGCGGCGTGCGCCTGCAACGGCGCCGGCAGGGCGTCCATCAGCCCGGGGATCGCCTCGAAGAAGCTGCGGTCGGCGACCATCGGCGCCAGCACCGCGCGCATCCCGACATCGGCATAGGCCTGTTCCGCCTGGGCCAGCCCCTCGGCGGTCGGCAACGGCCATTCGACCGACAGGTCATAGCAGGCGGTACAGCCCTTGAGGACCATCTCGACTGCACCGAGCTGGGTCGACAGATAGCGGTCTTCGAGGGTGCGGTTGCCGGTGATCCAGGGTGCGGCGGTCAGCAGCAATTCAAGCGTCCAGCAATCGCCCAAGCCCTTGGCGAGATTGCCATGCCCATGGGTATGGGCGTTGACGAGACCGGGATGGAGCAGCCGTCGCGCCGCTGAAATGGTGGTGGCTTCGGCCGGAGCCGGCAGCCCCGGGGGGCCGATCTGGCGGATCGTGTCATCCTCGATCAGGATATCGGCAAACTCGGCGGTGCCGATGGCAAGGTCAAGCACGCGGCCGCCGCGCAGGATTGTCCAGCCCATGCTATCCTCCGGATCGAGGGCCCGAGATCGCTGCGGGCATCATAGGGGCAAGCGCGCCGGGAGCCGAGCCATGGCGAAAGTGATCATCGAGCGGCGCGGCGCGGTGTTCGAGATCCGCCTCAACCGGCCGGAGCTGTTGAACGCGGTCGACCGCGAGACGATCGCCGCTTTTGCCGCGGCCGCCGGCGAAGCCGCCGCCGACCCCGATGCCCGGGTCGTGCTGCTGCGCGGCGAGGGCAGCCACTTTTGCGCCGGCGGCGATATCACGATGTTCGGCGAGTTGGTGGCGCTGCCGCCCGACCAGCGCCGGCGCGAGCTTTATCGGATCGTCGACGCGCTGCATCCGCTGCTGGTGGCGCTGCGCCATATGTCCAAGCCGGTCGTGGCGGCGGTGCAAGGGGCGGCCGCCGGCGTCGGACTGAGCCTTGTGCTCGCCGCCGACCTCGCGATCGCCGCCGCCGATGCGGTGTTCACCTGCGGCTATGTTCATCTCGGCACCAGCCCCGATGGCGGCATGACCGCATTGCTGCCGGCGACCGTCGGGCTGAAACGCGCCGCCGAGCTGCTGCTGCTCGGCGAGCGGTTCGACGCCGCGCGCGCCTTGGCGCTCGGCATCGTCAACCGCGTGGTGCCGCCGGGAGCGCTTGTTGCTGAAGCGGAGGCGCTGGCGCAACAACTGGCCAGCGGGCCCGCCACAGCCTATGCCCGCACCAAGGCGCTGGTTCAGGCAAGCCTGGGCGACGCCTTCGATGCGCAGCTGCGTCGCGAGGCCGAGAACTTTGCCGCCTGCGCCGCGACCGCCGATTTTGTCGAGGGGGTGCGCGCCTTTCTCGACAAGCGCCGGCCTGATTTCGACAGCTAGCGCATCGCCGCCGCAATTGCGCCGGGCAGGTCGGCGCCGCGGCTACGGGAAGGCGCTCAAGCCCCGGCCACGGTCAGGTCGTCGATGCGCAATGTCGGTGCGTCAATCCCGGAGCGGAATTCGAGGTCGTTGGCGGCGACAAGACGCAAGAACATGTCCTTGAGATTGCCGGCCACCGTCATCTCGCTGACCGAAAAGGCGATCTCGCCATTGTCGATCCAGAAGCCAGCGGCGCCGCGGCTGTAGTCGCCGGTCACACCGTTAACCCCCATGCCCATCATTTCGGTCACGTAAAACCCGCTCTTGATGTCGGCAATCAGCGCCTTGGGGTCGACCTCTCCCGGCTCGATCCAGACATTGGTCGGTGCTGGACCAGGCGGCGAAGAGGTGCCCCGCGAGGCATGCCCGGTCGATTTAAGGCCAAGCTGGCGGACCGAGCGCAGATCCAACAGCCAGGTGGTCAATACCCCCTTGTCGATGATCGCGCGGCGGCGGTTCGCGAGCCCCTCGGCGTCGAACGGTTTCGAGCGCAGCCCGCGAGGGCGATGCGGGTCGTCGATGATCGTGAATGCCTCGGGGAAGATGCGCTCGCCGAGCTTGTCTTTGAGAAAGCTGGTGCCGCGCGCGATCGCCGGGCCACTGATCGCCCCGAGCAGGGCCGAGACCAGGCCGCGTGCGACCCGAGGGTCGAATACGACCGGACAGCGGCCGGTCGCCATCTTTTTTGCCCCAAGCCGCTTGACGGCGCGCTCGCCGGCGGATTTGCCGATCTCCGCCGGATCGCGCAAATCGGCGGCATAGACGGCGCTGGCGTAATCATAGTCGCGCTCCATGCCGCCGCCCGCGCCGGCAATCACCGAAGCGCTGACCCCTTGGCTGGTTCCGGAATAGCTGCCGACAAAGCCGTTGGAGGCGGCCAGCACCACGCGCGAGCGGCCCCAGCCGGCTTCGGCGCCCTCCGAATTGGTCACCCCGGACACCGCGAGAGCGGCTTCCTCGGCGGCGCGGGCGCGCTCGATCAGCACCTCGATCCCCGGCTCCTCCGGGTCGTCCATGTCGAGGGCCGGCCACTCACGCGCGACCTCGTCCGGCTCGGCCAGGCCGCAATAGGGATCCTCGGGTACGGTGCGGGCCATCGCCACCGCGCGCTCGACCAGTTCCTCGAGCGCCTTGGGCGAACGGTCGGAGGACGAAACCACCGCTTGCTGGCGACCGACAAACACCCGCAGCCCCAGATCGTGACCTTCCGAGCGTTCGAGCTTTTCGGTCTTGCCAAGCCGCCGGCCATGCGACAGCGAGGTGCCCTCGAAATAGACCGCATCGGCGGCGTCGGCGCCGGCATGGCGGGCGCGCCCGATCAGGTCCTGCAGCAAGTCGATTGCGTTATCCGCTTCGTGGTCAGGCATCACCACTCCATTTCGTCTGCCATGATCCTGCAGCTTTTCCATAGATGGGGATTTCGGGGTCACTTCCCCGCGGCCGACGCCTGGGCAGCCCTATTTCCAGATCGGTTTGCCCGAGCCGGGGAGCCCGTATTCCGACCATCGGCGGGTCACCTCGGCCACCACCTCTTCGCTCATGCGGATCGGGCGACCCCAATCGCGCCGGGTCTCGGGCGGCATCTTGGCGGTCGCATCGAGCCCGACCTTGCCTCCCAAGCCGCTTTCGGGCGAGGCAAAGTCGAGATAGTCGATCGGCGTGTGGTCGACGAGGGTAATGTCGCGCACCGGGTCCATGCGGGTCGCGATCGCCCACATGACGTCTTTCCAATTGCGCGCATCGATATCGTCGTCAACAACGATGACGAATTTTGTGTACATGAACTGGCGCAGGAACGACCACACCGCCATCATCGCCCGCTTGGCGTGGCCCGGATAGGCTTTGCGGATCGAGACCACCGCGATCCGGTAGGAGCAGCCTTCGGGCGGCAGCCAGAAATCGACGATCTCCGGAAATTGCTGCTGCAACAGCGGAATGAACACCTCGTTCAGCGCCTCGCCGAGGATTGAGGGCTCGTCGGGTGGGCGGCCGGTGAAGGTCGACAGATAGATCGGGCGGGCGCGCATCGTGACCGCCGACAGGCGGAACACCGGAAAGCGCTCGACCGCATTGTAGTAGCCGGTATGGTCGCCATAGGGACCTTCGTCGCCAAACTCGTCGAGCGCGACATGGCCTTCGAGCACGATCTCGGCCTGGGCCGGCACTTTCAGCGGCACCGTCTTGCATTCGACAAGCTCGACCCGGCGGCCGCGCAGCAGCCCGGCAAATTGGTATTCCGAGAGGGTCTCGGGAACCGGCGTGACCGCGGCCAGGATCGTGCCCGGATCGGCGCCGATGACCGCCGCCGCCGGCAGCGGTTCGCGGCGCTCGGAGCCCCAACGCCGATGGTGCTGGGCGCCGCCGCGATGCGCCAGCCAGCGCATCAACGTCGTGTCGCGGCCAGTCACCTGCATGCGGTAGATGCCGAGATTGTAGCCGTCCTCGCGCCTCTCGCCCGGCCCCCTGGTCACGACCAAGGGCCAGGTAATCAGCGGCGCCAGTTCGCCCGGCCAGCAGGTTTGCACCGGCAGCGCGCCGAGATCGATCTCGGCCTCGCGCAACACGACTTCCTGGCATGGCGCTGTGCCGACCGTGCGCGGCCGCATCGCCATAACCGTGCGCAACAGCGGCAGCAGGTCGAGCGCCTCGCGCCAACCGCCGGGCGGCTCGGGCTGTTTCAAAAACGCCAAGGTCTGGCCGATTTCGCGCAGCTGGTGCGGCTCGCGGTCCATGCCCCAGGCGACCCGTTCGACGGTGCCGAACAAATTGACCAGCACCGGCATCGCGAACGGCACATGACCGGCGCCGACGACATTCTCGAACAAAACGGCCGGCCCTTGTTCAGCCAACAGGCGGGTCTGGATCTCGGTCATTTCGAGAAACGGCGAGACCGGGGCCGTGACGCGCACCAGCCGCCCACTCGCTTCGAGGCGGTCGATAAAATCGCGCAGACTGGCGTAGGGCATGTTGCGCAATATGGTGCGCCCGCGCCCTTTGGGGAGCGTCGGACGCGATCCTAGGGCGCCAGGCGCGGTTCGCCATCGCCCGCTGCGCCGGCGGCGCGCGGCGCGGCGATGCGCGGCCGCTTGCCAACCCGGCTGCGCGGCGGCTTGCGCACCCATCCGTAAAGCAGAATGCCCGTGATAATAAGCCCGCCGCCGAGGCCGCGGGAGGCGGTAAACCGCTCGTCGAGCACGACGATACCGACCACGACGACAGTGACCAGTTCGCAATTGGCGATGATCGCATAGGTCGCCGGACCGAGCCGCGGCATGCTGTAAGATTGTGAGATCGCCGCGACCGCACCCGGGCCGATCGCCAAAAACGCCAGCGACAGCCAGCCCGGCGCGCTCTTTGGCAGGGACGCCCCGAGCCACAGCGCCGCGCCGAGATAGGCGGTGGCAAGACCGCCATACAGAAAACCGGCCCCGATCAGCGGCGGGTGGCGCGCCATCAGCCGGGCATTGGCCGCCAGATAGAACGCGTAGATGACCGGGCCGGGGACCGCCCAAGCAAGCCCGCGCGGGTCGATCGTGCCGTTATGCAACCCCGGCCCCGCGATCATCGCAGCACCGGCGAGGATAACAAGGACACAAAAGAGCGCGGCCGGAGCCACCGGCTGCTTGAAAAAGCACCGTTCGATGGCGAGCGTCACCACCGGGAAGGTGTAGAACAACAAGACCGCTATGCCGGTGTCGAGATGGCGCAGGCTTTGGAAATAACAGAGGGTTTGCGCCGCCCCGAGGGTCACCCCGACCAGGGCGATGCGCCACGCGCCCTGGCGGATGGCGGCACCGAGATGCAATCCGGCCAAGCGGATGCCGGAAAAGATGATGACCAGCGCCAGCAGGTATCGCCAGCACAACATCGACCAGGTGGACAGACCATCGGCGTAAAGCCCGCGCGCCGCCAGCGGCACAAAACCGAACATGACGCTGGTCCCGGCCGCCGCCAATCCGGCCCGCCACGGCAGCACCCGCGCCGGCGCCGCCTCGCGGTTGGCGATGGTGGCAATCGTCATCAATAGGCTCCCTTCTTTGAGCCTTGGCGAGACCGGGTCATCGCTCCCGCTTACCCCTCCGGCGAGCGCATATCGACGACATCGCTGATAGGCAAGTCGCACGAAAATCCCCAGTCTCTGATGACCCGACGGACACGACGGCTCGATGAATAGGATGACTTGACGGGCAACGATGATTCGACGGGCTGACAGCGATCCCGCCTTGCCGGCGTGATCTGCCTCGGCCGGCGTCTGTCACACCCGATCGACAGTCGCGGCCGACAGCCTCGTTTCGAGCCCGACACCGCGGCACCTCCGGCGCCATGCTCCGCGCGGTCAGCCGGGCAACACGCGCCAGACGCTAGTCTCGAGCACGTCGCCTGTCTCGATCTCGCGGCTGGTCGATACCGGGTAGGTTGCGCAGGCGACAAGACCCGTTTTCGGCAGGTAGGCACGGCCGGGATCGCCAAGCAACACGAGCGCCCCGGCCGCGGCTTGGGCCCTGAGCCAAGGGATAAGCCGCTCTGCCATCGGCGCCTCGTAGCAGACATCGCCCGCGGTCACGACCTCCGGATGGGGTGCCGGCGCATCGAGGAGGTCGTCCGCGACGAGCGCGATCTCCACACCGTTGAGCGCGGCGTTGGCGGTGATGGCGGCGATGGCGAAAGGGTCGATCTCGGCCGCGGTTACCGGACCGGCGCCGGCCATGGCAGCGGCGATCGCGACAAGCCCCGAGCCCGAGCGGAGATCAAGCACGGCGCGCCCGGCGACCAAGGCTGGACGGTCGAGCAGATAGCGTGCCAGCGCCTGGCCACCGGCCAGGCAAAAGCCCAGAAAGGGGGCGGCAGACCATTGCGGGCCAGCGTTTCTTCGGTCGCCCGCCACAGCGGCGTGACTTCGCTGGCGAGGTGCAGGCGAATTTCCGGCACCAATGGCGGAACTGCGATCGCGGTCTGGCGCCGGACAAATTCGCCGGGGTCGCTTGCGACCGGATCAGGCAAGGCGGGCGGCAAGGATCGCGGCGAGCAGCAGCCAGCCGAGAACGCGGTTGGAGCGGAATTTGGCAAGACAATCCGCCGGATCGTCGATATCGACGGCCGCGGCCTGCCAGGCAAGCTGCGCCGCGGCGAGCCCCAGCCCCAGCCAGAACAGCGCCCCGAGCCCGGCATAGAGCCCGGCTGCCGCCCACAGCCCGATAGCGCCCGCGTAAAACAGGTAGAGCCACGGCCGGGTGTGGGCGCCAAGCGCCAAAGCCGAGGATTTGACCCCGACCAGGATGTCGTCCTCCTTGTCCTGATGCGCGTAGATCGTATCGTAACCCAGCGTCCAGAACCCCCCGCCGGCATAGAGCAGCACCGGCGCCCAACCAAGGCCGCCGGCTACCGCGGCCCAGCCGACCAAGGCGCCCCAGTTGAAATTGAGCCCGAGAAAGAGCTGCGGCCAGTAGGTGATCCGCTTCATGAACGGATAGGTCGCGATCAGCGGCAGCACCGCCAGTCCGAGCAAAATGCTGACGCGGTTGAGGCTCAACAGCACCGCCGCGCCCATCGCCAGCTGGGCGAGCATGAACAGCGCCGCCTGCCTCACTGTAACCGCCCCGCTTGGCAGCGGCCGCAGCCGGGTACGCGCGACCCGCCCGTCGTAGTCGCGATCGGCGATGTCGTTCAATGTGCAACCGGCGCCGCGCATGACTACCGCGCCCAGCGCAAACAGCGCCATCAGCCGCAGATCCGGCCAATGTGGCGCCGCAAACGCGATCCCCCACCACCCGGGAAACAGCAGCAGCCAGGTTCCAATCGGCCGGTCGAGGCGGGCGAGCCGGGCGTAAGGACGCAGCGGCGCGGGCAGGTAGCGCTCAACCCAGTCACCGGTCCGAATATCGCTCGGATCGCCGCGAACGGCCCCTTCCTGCGGCTGCGCGGGCGTTGCCGGCCCGCGGCCCTCTCCGCCCCCGGGGCTCGAACGGTTGGGGGTGTCGCGAGCCGGACCCATATTGCTCGCCGATCGCATGGCCCAAATCTCGCGCAGGCGAGGCGGAGGCGCAACATGGCCAAGCAATGGCGCGCGCGGGTCTATGTCGGCGCGGCGCTGGCGGTGGGAAGCGAAGTCGCGCTGAACGCCGCGCACACGCATCACCTGCGCAATGTTTTGCGGTTGGGTCCGGGCGCCCCCGTCGCCGCCTTCAACCCCGCGGACGGCGAGTGGTTGTGCCGGATCGGCGCCGGCGCAAATAGCGCGATGTCGCTGATCTGCGAGCATCGGTTGCGCGAACCGGCGAGCGAAACCGCGCTGTGGCTGCTGTTTGCGCCGATCAGGCGCAGCCGGCTTGATTGGCTGATCGAGAAAGCGACCGAACTCGGCGTGACGCATTTGGCGCCGGTTTTGACCCGGCACACCCAACCCGAACGGTTCAATCTCGCCCGGCTCGAAGCGCTCGCGATCGCCGCCGCCGAACAGAGCGAGCGGCTGTCCATCCCGCAGCTGCATCCGCCGCGGCCGCTCGACGCGCTCCTCGTCGATTGGCCGCGGGAGGCGAGGCTGATCGTCTGCGACGAGACCGGGGCCGGGATCCCGATTGCCGCGGCACTGGCGCAGTTCGGGGCCGGCCCGGCGGCGCTGCTGATCGGGCCGGAAGGTGGGTTCAGCCACTCCGAACTTGATTATCTGAGCGAATTCTCTTTTGTTACCCGCGCCGGGCTCGGGCCCCGGGTGCTGCGCGCCGAGACCGCGGCACTCGCGGCGCTTTCGGTGTATCAGGCGATTGCCGGCGACTGGCGCATGTCGCGCCCGCGCTGAGCGGGCCCGCCGCTCTACCGCGACCGGAACGGGTGATCTTGAGGGATGGTGTTGCGCTGGAGGCTCCGCCAAAGATGACGACCACGCCAAGCACACCCGGGGAACCGATTGTCGACAAGCGCCAGCTCGTCGAATATCTCGAAGCAGGGTCGAAACCGCCCGCGGCTTGGCGGATCGGCACCGAACACGAGAAATTCGTGTTCCGCCGTTCCGATTTGCGGCGGGTGCCTTATGACGGGCCGGACGGGATCGCCGCGCTGTTGCAGGCGATGATGCGGTTCGGCTGGAAGCCGGTCGTCGAAAGCGGCAACGTAATCGCGCTCAGCAATGACGCACGATGTTCGATTACCCTCGAACCCGGTGGACAATTCGAACTGAGCGGCGCGCCGCTCGAAACCTTGCACCAGACCTGCGACGAGGTGCACGAGCATCTGCGCCAGGTGCGCGCGGTGTGCGACGAACTCGGGCTCGGCATGCTCGGGCTCGGCTTCGACCCGAAATGGCGGCGTGACGACATCGCCTGGATGCCAAAGGCGCGCTATCGGATCATGCGCGACTATATGCCGAAAAAAGGCCGCTTGGGTCTCGACATGATGCTGCGCACCTGCACGGTGCAGACCAATCTCGATTACCAATCCGAAGCCGACATGGTCAAAAAATTCCGCGTCGGCTTGGCCCTGCAGCCGGTCGCGGTGGCGCTGTTTGCGAACTCGCCGTTTCTCGAGGGACGTCCGTCGGGCTATCTGAGCCTGCGCAGCCAGGTATGGACCGACACCGATCCCGACCGCTGCGGCACGCTCCCATTTGTGTTCGAGCCGGGCTTCGGCTTTGAGCGCTATGTCGACTACATGCTCGACGTGCCGATGTATTTTGTCTATCGCGACGGCCGCTATATCGATGCGAGCGGGCTGTCGTTCCGCGATTTTCTGGCCGGGAGGCTGGCGGTACTGCCGGGCGAAATTCCGCGGCTGGGCGACTTGATCGATCATCTGACGACCGCGTTCCCCGAGGTCCGGCTCAAGACCTTTCTCGAAATGCGCGGGGCCGATGGCGGGCCGTGGCGGCGATTATGCGCGTTGCCGGCGCTGTGGGTCGGCATCTTGTATGACCAGACCGCGCTCGATGCCGCCTGGGATCTGGTCCGCGATTGGACCGCCGAAGAGCGCGAGGCGATGCGGATCGACGTGCCTCGGCGCGCCCTTGCGACGCCGCTGCGCTCGCGCACCTTGCGCGATGTGGCGCTCGAGATGCTCGATATCGCGCGCGAAGGGCTGCACCGCCGCGCCCGGCGCAGTTCGGACGGCGAAGACGAGACCCATTTTCTCGACTCCTTGTTCACCATTGCCGCCTCCGGCCGTTCTCCCGCCGAAGACCTGCTCGACGATTTCCAGAATCGCTGGCGGGGCGAGATCGACCCGATCTACGGCGACTACGCGTATTGAGATTGAAGCCCGTGCCGGTCGATGCGATGCAACCCAGGCAAGCGGGCCGCCCCCGAGCGTAACCCGGCACTTGGCCGGTGCGCGACCGGTCGCCGGGGTGCGGCCGCGAGACGGGTGGCGCTCGCCATTGTCGCAACCCTGCTGTTCGCGCCGGCTTGGGCCCAGACATCCTCCGCGCCGGCGAGCAACGCGAGCGCCGCCGGCCGTCCGAGCGCAGCCTCGACGGGTTCCGGCACAATCACCACGACCCTCGGCGGCGCCGCGTCATCCACGACGTCAGGCCCGACCGCCGCCGGCGGCTCGGGCAGCGGCGCCGCTTTGTCTCCCGCGGCTTCGAACCGCATGCAGGGCGGGACGTCGATGTCGGGCGCCAGCGGCAATGGCGCGACCTCGAGCGGCGGATCGGTGGCGGCCGGTTCGCGCACCAGTTCGGTGCCGGCTTGGCTTTTATGCCCGCCGCCCGGCGCGTCGGGATCGGCGGCATTTGTGATCGGCACCAATCTCTCCTGCGCGCCTTAGCGCGGCTCGCTTCGCCTGCTCCCGGCCAGATGTAACGGTTGGGTAGGCCCGACCGGCCTCCACGGCCGTGCCGGCCGCAACCGTTTCGGCATAGCAGATGCGAATAATTCGCATTATCGGAGATACGGGTGTCTTACGGTAGGCTGATCGACGCGAGTGCAAGTCACTCGCAATGCTTTTGCCTGGAGAGCGATCGATCGTGTCAGCCGTTTGCAGCTCACGCGGAGAGGAAAATAGCCGCGCTTGTCACCGCATTGCGTCGATCGGCGGGGTGGCGGCGCTTCTCTTTGCCGGGTACGGGACGGCGCCGGCCGGGGCCGCGCCGCCGACATTGGCCGTGCCGGAAGCGGAGAACCCGCAACCGAGCCAGGGCTTTGCCCCGTTTGGCTTCCTGACCGGGATCGGCAAAAGCAGCAACCTGCTGGGGGATATGTGGAGGCTGCGACCGTTGCTGAGCCAATACGGCTTGTCGCTGGCGGTGTCGGAAACCAGCGAAATCCTGGGCAATGTCACCGGCGGCGTGCATCGCGGCGCCGACTATGACGGCTTGACCCAAATGGCCATCCAACTCGACACCCAGCAGGCCTTTGGCTGGTATGGCGGCACCTTTCGCGCCAGTGCCTTGCAGATCCACGGGCGCAATCTGAGCGCCGACAATCTGCTCACCCTGCAGACCGCGAGCGGCATCGAGGCCGAGCCCGGAGCGCGGTTGTGGGAGCTCTGGTACCAACAGAAGTTCCTCGACGAGGACCGGCTCGACGTTCGGGTCGGGCAGATGAGCCTCGACCAGGAGTTCATTGTCAGCACCAACGCCCTGTTGTTTTTGAACACGATGTTTGGCTGGCCGTTGGTGCCGTCGGCGGATCTGCCGGGCGGCGGTCCGGCCTACCCGCTGTCGGCTCTCGGCGTGCGGCTGCGGGCGCGGCCGACGGATGCGCTGACCGGGCTCTTGGCGGTGACCAACGGCAACCCGGCGCCCAACAACCTCCCCGACGCGCAGCAGCAGAACCCGTCGGGCACCAGCTTTCCGCTCAATGGCGGCGTATTGGTGTTTGGCGAGCTGCAATATGCCTATCCGGCGGTCGGCGCGCTGGTCACCTCCCCTTCCGAGCAGGTTCATGCCGGCACGTTCAAGGTCGGCTTTTGGTACAACAGCGAACAGTTCGACGACCTGTTGTTCGACACGATGGGCCTGTCGCTCGCCAATCCGCTGAGCAATGGCGTCCCGGCGCAGCACCCCAACAATTTCAGCTTCTATGCGGTTCTCGACCAGACGATCTGGCAGACGCCGATCGGCGGCACGCTGAATTTTTTCACGCGCGCGATGGGGACGCCGCAAGCCGGCCGGAACCCGATCGTTTTCAGTTTGAACGCCGGCTTCACCTTGCACGGGCCGCTGCCGGGGCGTGGCGACGACACCGCCGGGATCGGTATGGGCTATGGCCGGGTTAGCGGCTCGACAAGCGCCCTCGACCAGCAGACCGGACTGTTCACCAGCAGTTTCGTGCCGGTTAGGGTCGGGGAGACCTATCTCGAGCTGACCTATCAATACCAGCTGACCCCGGCGGTGCAGCTACAGCCTGATTTTCAATATGTTTTCAACCCCGGCGCCGGGATCGCCAACCCGAACAATCCGAGCGAGACGATCAAAAACGAGGCGGTGCTCGGTTTCCGCGTCATCCTGACCTTCTGATCCGCGGGGCTGCCATGCGCGCGCGAGATTGACAGCCGATTGACTTGGCCGCTGGTCACGCATACGAATGCGACTTATTCGCATCTTTGGGCTTTATGAGGGCACCAAGCGATGTTTGGTTTAGTACGCGATGTCGCAGGCCAGTCGCTGGGCAAGGGTGGCTGCGCCGAGGGCATAAAAGCCGCGATCTTACCGGCAATCGTCGCCCTGGTGATGGCCCTGCCAACGGTGATGGCCCTGCCAATCCAGGCCGGCGCCGCGGACGCGCCGGGGCTGCTGCCGACGATCCACCGCCACATAACCCGGACGACCACCGTGACCGAGAACGGCGACCTCAACCCTTATGCGGTCGTCGTTTCGCCGGTATCTGTCGGCAAGATCGAAAAAGGCGACGTTCTCGTCGACAATTTCAATAACATGAGCAATTTGCAAGGCACCGGTACAACCATTATCGCCTACAAGCCGACCAGCAAAAAAACCAGCCTCTTCGCCAGATTGCCGGCAACCTTGCCGCAATGTCCGGGCGGCATCGGCCTGACCACGGCGATGACGGTGCTGAAGAGCGGCTGGGTTATCGTCGGCAGCACGCCCAGCACCGACGGGACGACCCGCACCAAGGGCAAAGGCTGCCTGTTGGTTCTCGACGCCAACGGCGCGCTGGCGACCGTGTTCGCCGGACCCGACATCAACGGTCCGTGGGGCAATATGGCAACCGTGGACAACGGAACGAGCGCGATCGTGTTTGTCAGCATGGCCGGCTTTGATGTGCCCGGCCCCGAGGTCAAGGATCCGGCTACCGGAGAGGCGGTTATTGTCAATAAGGCCAAGGTGTTGCGCCTCGAACTGACAATCCCCCCGGGACGGCCGCCGCAGATCGCCAAGCAGACGGTTGTCGCCGACGGCCTTGGCGAGCAAGCCGACCGCGACGTGTTCCTGATCGGTCCCACCGGCCTGGCGCTTGCCCCTGACGATACGCTTTACGTGTCGGATGCAATCGGCAACCGGATCGTTGCCATTCCCGACGCCACGACCCGCACGACCAGCGCCGGGACCGGGCGGGTCGTGACCCAAGACGGTCTCCTCAAGCGGCCGCTCGCTCTGGCGATGACCCCCGAAGGCCATTTGCTGGCGTGCAACGCGCAAAACGGCCAGGTCGTGGAGATCGATCCAAAAAGCGGGGCGCAGCTTTATGCGCAATGGATCGATACCAACCAGGCGCAGTCGCCGCCGGGCAGCGGCGATCTGTTTGGACTGGCGATGACGCCCGACGGCAAGGGTTTTTATTACGTCGAGGACGACGTCAATACCCTCGTCGAGGCCACGCGATGAAACCGCTTCCGCCACCGCCGGCTCTGACCCGCCGCGGGCTGGTCCGAGCGGCGGCGGGATTGGCAGCCGCCGGGGCGGCATTGGCCGGCAAGGGTGTTGCGGGCGCGGCCGTCGAGCCGGCCGCTGCCCCATCGGCCGCGGGTGACAATAAAGCTGCGGTCGAGCCGTTCTGGGGCGAGCACCAAAGCGGGATCATCACGCCGATCCAAAACTACAGCTATTTCGCCGCGCTCGATCTCGACACCGCCAAGCGCGACGAACTCATCGAGATGCTGCGCGTCTGGACGGCAACGGCGGCGCGGCTGGCGGCGGGCAAGACCGCGGCGCCGCTGGGTACCGACGTGAGTACCGTTGGCGCGGACACCGGCGAAGCGCTGGGTCTGCCGCCGGCGCGGCTGACCCTGACCTTCGGCTTTGGCCCCGGTCTGTTTGTCGCCAACGGCAAAGACCGCTTTGGCCTCGCCGCCCGGCGCCCGGCGGCACTGGTCGATCTGCCGGTATTCAATGGCGACCAGCTGATCCCGGAAAAGACGGGCGGCGATTTGTCGGTTCAGGCCTGTGCCGACGATCCGCAGGTCGCCTTTCACGCCGTGCGCCAGCTGGCGCGGCTTGCCTACCCGATCGCCAAAATCCGCTGGGTGCAAGCCGGCTACACGACCCGGCCCCAAGACGGCGGCACGCCGCGCAACCTGATGGGGCTCAAGGACGGCACCAGCAACCCGGCGGTCTCCGACCCGAAGGCGATGGCGCAACTCGTCTGGGTTGGCGCGGAAGGCCCCAATTGGATGCGCGGCGGCAGCTATGTCGTGGTGCGCCGTATCCGGGTCGCACTCGAACATTGGGACCGCATGAACATCGCCTTTCAGGAACAGACCATCGGCCGCCACAAATATTCGGGCGCGCCGTTGGGCGGCAAAGGCGAGTTTGACACGCTCAATCTCGCCGCCAACGACAAAGACGGCAATCCGATTATCCCCGAGAGCGCCCATGTGCGGCTGGCGGCCGCGGCCAGCAACGGCGGCGCGCAAATCTTGCGCCGGCCCTATTCCTACAATGATGGAGCCAATTTCGTCGCCGAGCGGTGGCCACCTTGGCGACAGGGCATCGAATACGACGCGGGGCTGTTGTTTATCTGTTATCAGCGCGACCCGCGCACCGGCTTCATCAAAATTTTCGAGAACATGTCTAAATTCGACATGCTGAACCAGTTTGTCACCCATACCGGCGGCGGCCTTTTCGCCTGCCCACCGGGGATCCAACCGGGCGGGTTTATCGGCCAGCGCTTGTTCGAGCCCGGGTGAGAGACGGGGCACCCCCGGCATGCGCGCCAAAAGCCGCCGGGCGCCGCCATCGCCACGCTAACCCGTGGCGCGCGCGTCTTCGCGGATCATCGCCGCCGCCTTTTCGGCGATCATGATCGTCGGCGCATTGGTGTTGCCGGCCGGCACCGACGGCATCACCGAGGCATCCACGACGCGCAACCTCCCGACCCCGTTCACCCTGAGCCGCGGGTCGAGCACGGCATGGGCGTCCACCCCCATATGGCAGGTGCCGACCGGATGGAGGTTCGACAGCCCGTGCTCGCGGATTGCCGCTTCGAATTCTTGATCGGTTTCGACCGCGGCGCCGGGCAGCACTTCCTCGGCGACGTAGTCGGCCAGCGCCGGCTGGCGGCTGATCTTGCGGGCCAGCCGCATGCCTGCGGTCAACGCGCGCACATCCTCGCGCGAGCGCAGGAAATTGAAGCGGATCGCCGGCGCCGCAAGCGGGTCGGGGCTTTTGATCTCGACCGTGCCGCGCGCCTCGGGACGCAAATGCACCGCACTGACGCTGAACCCCGGGAACGGGTGCGGGTGAACCCCGCTGCGGTCGCGGCCGGCAAAGCTCCACATCGTGAAATTGAGCTGGATGTCGGGCCGATCGAGGCGCGGATCGCTGCGCGCGAAGGCCCCGGCGCAAACCCCGTTGCTCGACAACGGCCCGGCGCGGAACAGCACATATTGCAGCCCGGCCAGGGTCCGCCGCAGCGGGCTGTTGACGATGTCGTTCATCGTCACCGGCTGTTTGCAGCGAAAGGCGAGGCGCACATAGAAATGGTCCTGCAGGTCGGCGCCGACCCCCGGCAGGTCGCGCACCACCGCAATGCCGTGGCGTTGCAAGAGCGCTCCCGGTCCGAGCCCGGATAGCTGCAGCAATTGCGGCGAGCCGTAGACGCCGCCGCAGACAATGATCTCGCCTTGCGCCCGCGCCCGCCGCTGGACGCCGTCGGCAACGTACTCGACGCCGACGGCGCGGCCATCTTCGATCAGAATCCGGGTTGCCTGCGCCCGGGTTTCAATCTTGAGGTTCGGCCGGCGCCGTGCCGTTGCGAGATAGGCCGCCGCCGTGCTCCAGCGTCGGCCGCGATTGGTGGTGCTCTGAAACGGGCCAGCGCCATCCTGCCGTTCGCCGTTGAAATCATGGTTGGCCGGCAACCCCGCTTCGAGCGCCGCGGCAACCCAGCTTTCGGCCAATTCCCAGCGGATCGGCTGGTCGGACACCCTCAGCGGACCGCCGACCCCGTGGTAGTCGTCGGCGCCGCGCTCCTGGTCCTCGGCCTTTTTGAAAAACGGCAACACGCTCTCCCAGTCCCAGCCGTTACAGCCGCGCTGGCGCCATTCGTTGTAGTCGGCGGGGTTGCCGCGCATATAGACCATGCCGTTGATCGAACTGGTGCCGCCCAGCACCTTGCCGCGCGGCTGATAGAGGGTGCGGTTGCCGAGTTCGGGCTCGGCCTCGCTCTCGAACATCCAGTTGACGCGCGGATCAGCAAACAGCCGGGCGTAGCCCATCGGCACGTGGATCCAGAATTTGCGGTCGTCCTCGCCGGCTTCAAGCAACAGCACCCGGTCGCGGCCGGTTCGCTCAATCTCGCCGCGACGACGCAGCCGGCCGAGCCGGCGCCGGCGACGATGTAATCGAATACGCCGTCTTCGCTCGTCATTCCGCCCCTCTTATCGTTGGGATTGTCAGGCCCGGATCGCCGCGGGTTCTGCGGCGTCGGCGATATCTTCGGCAAAAAGCACTTCTTCATAAACCGCGAGGGTGCGCGCACACATCAGCGCCCGCGTAAAATAGGTCGCAATATGCTCGCGCGCCCGCCGCGCCAGCACTGCCCGCGCCATCGGGCTGAGCGCCAAAGCCTCCTCGATCGCGGCCGCCAGCGCCGGCGGATCGCCGGGCGGCGCCAGCCAGCCGGTCACACCGGCGATGACGCTCTCGCGCGCGCCGCCATGGTCGGTCGCGACCACCGGCCGACCCATCGCTTGCGCCTCGACGATCACTCGGCCGAAACCTTCGGGTGCGGTCGAGGCCGAGACGACGACATCGGCAAGCATATAAGCGGCCGGCATGTCGCGGCATTCCGCGACCAGCCGGAACATGCCGCCGAGGCCCTTTGCCGCGATCGCCGCTTCAAGCTCGCGGCGATAGCCCGCACGTTGCTCGGCGCCGACCATCACGCAGAAAAAGTCGCGGCGGCCAAGGGCGGCGACCGCCGAGATGAAATCGAGCCCGCCCTTCCACCGCGTCAACCGCCCGGGCAGCATCACCACCGGCACGCCGTCCGGAAGTCGCCAGGCCCGCGCCAGCTCGGCGATCCGCGCCCCGCTGACCTGGTGCGGATCGAACAGATCCAGATCCACCCCGCGCGGGATCAGGCGCAATCGCTCGGGTCCGACCCCGTAGATCGCGGCCACATGCGCGGCGACAAATGCCGAGATCGCGATCACCCGCTCGCCGCGCGCCATGACCGAATTGTAGCGCTGCTTCAACCGCGAGCCGAGACCATAGGCGTTGTGAAAGGTGGTCACGAAATGGCGGCCCGTGGCGCGCGCCGCCGCCCACGCGCTCCATGCCGGGGCGCGGCTGCGGGCGTGGACGATGTCGATGTCATGGCGGCGGATCAGCTCGGCGAGTGCGGCCGCATTGCGCCGCATGACGAGCGGGTTTTTCGAGGCGACCGGCAACGTCAGATGGGTGGCGCCGGCACGGGTGATCGAGTGCGCGAGCGGGCCGCCGGCCGAGACCACGTAAGCGGCCCATCCTGCGGCAACCAGGGCTTCGGCGATCTCGACCGTCCCCCGTTCCGCACCGCCCGAGACCAGCCGCGGTAACACCTGGAGCACCGCCGGCGGGCGGGCTTTCGAGGATTGAGCCATCATAGTATCGTTGCGCCGCTCTCTTCCGCCCGCAAGCCCATGATGAGCCCGCCCGAGTTTCTGCCGCGTCCTGATGGTGCCGCACTTGCCTATCGCCGGGTTGCCGGGACGCCGCCGGGAATCGTGTTTCTCGCCGGGCTGCGCTCCGACATGACCGGAACCAAAGCCGACTATCTCGACGCTTATTGCCGCGAGCGCGGGCGCGCCTATGTGCGTTTCGACTATTTCGGGCATGGCGCGTCGAGCGGCGATTTTCTCGATGGCACCGTCGGCCGCTGGGCTGCCGACGCCATCGCGGTCCTCGACCAACTGACCGAGGGCCCGCAAATCTTGGTCGGGTCGAGCCTCGGCGGCTGGATCATGTTGCTCGCCGCCCTCGCCCGCCGTGATCGCATCCATGCGTTGGTCGGCATCGCCGCCGCGCCCGACGCCACCGAGGATTTGTTGCTGCCGCGGCTCGACGCGGCGCAACGACACGAATTGTTCACCTCTGGCTCGGTGACCTTGCCGTCGGAATACGACCCCGCCGGCTACACCTATCGCCTCGGTCTGATCGAGGATGGCCGGCGCCATCTTGTCATGCGCGCGCCCATCGCGCTCGATTGTCCGGTGCGCCTCGTGCACGGCCTGCGTGATGCCTCGGTGCCGTGGCAGACAAGCTTGCGGCTCGCCGAGCGGCTAACCGGCGATGATGCGACGCTGACCCTGGTCAAAGACGGCGACCACCGTTTGTCGCGCCCTCCCGATCTGGAGCGCTTGGCCGCGATCCTCGATGCCTTGGTTGGTGTTTGAACCCCGGCCGCGCCGAAATGGGTTGCGCCCTACCGCAGGCAGCTGATGATTTTGTCCCATCCGCCGAGGACAGAAAGGCGCGCTATCGCCTGCCGCTCCATTTCGATCGGATCCACCGGCCACGCCGGCTGAAATCTCGATTTGGGAAAAATGACGTAGACGAATGTGCCTATCGGCTTGCCCGCGCCGTTGCGCGGATTGACGTTATGACCGCCGAGATTTTCGGCGAGAGCAATCGACACTTCGCCAAGTGGCGCCTCCCGTGGCCCGCCATCGGCGATGACTGCTGGGCTTTGCTTTTCGCCCGACAAGAGCCGGACCATGGCAAGATCGCCGTACCCGCCGGTTCCCGAGAGCGCCATAAACGCACCGGGAAAGACGATGTAAGGAACCGTCCGCGCATCAACATACCGCGCCGGATCGGTTTCGCTGCGCGTTTTGTCCTGAAGCGACGTTTTCGCGACGAAATACCCGGCAAATTCGCCGTCAGGTTGGACAAAAGGCCGAGATGGCTCGCTCGGGTCGGCGACAAGCACGCCTTTCCAACCTCCGTTGGGAAATCCCGCGTTTGCAATTGCGTCGAGCCCCTTGTCCTGCGGGTGATAAGCGTTAGGCGCGCCGTCGGCATCGATTTCCATATGCTGCGTTGCGTAGAAGTAGGCGTCGGAGTCGGGAAACCGCCGCAGCTTGGTGTCGTGATAGGCGCGCCAGACCGACGCCCCGCACTCCGCCGCGGCAGCGTGCGGCGGCCACAACAACCCCAACGCTAGAACCCAGAGCCACCGACGCATTCAGGTATCCGCCTGCACGTGGCTTTTCCGCGCTTAATTGTCGATAATCTGCGCCGCCACGACCAGGAGAAAATAGCCGATGGCGGTGCAGACGATTGGCCAAGCGGTCCGGCGCGAGGAAGACGAGGCGCTGCTGCGTGGCCGCGGCCGCTATGTCGATGATGCCGGCAGTCCCGGCGATGCGCGCGCCTATGTGCTGCGCTCGCCGCATGCGCATGCCCGGATCCGCGCCATCGACGCCTCACCCGCAAGAGCCGCACCGGGCGTGCTTGCGGTGTTGACCGGCGAGGAATTGCAGGCGCGCGGGCTCGGCGCGCTCAGACCGATGGTGCCTCGCCGCAAGAGCAACAATTCGCCGGCCTTTGTCTCTCCGCAGCCGCTGCTGGCGGTCGGGCGGGTGCGTTATGTCGGCGAGCCGGTCGCGTTTGTCGTCGCCGAGACGCTCGACCAAGCCAAAGATGCCGCCGACCTGATCGCCGTCGATTACGCGCCGTTGCCGGCGGTGGTCACCGCCGCCGCAGCTCTCGCCCCGGGCGCGCCGGCGCTGTTTGACGACAACCCCGGAAACGAGGCCTTTTGTCACGAGGCCGGCGACAAGGCGGCGGTCGAGGCCGCCTTTGCCCGCGCCGAGCGGATTGTGCACGACGAGATCCAGATCAATCGGGTCACCGCCAATTCGATGGAGCCGCGCGGGTGCATCGCCGAATATGACCCCGGGCGAGGCCGCTACACGATCCGCTGTACGGTGCAATCGGTCCATGCCATCCGGGCGGCGCTCGCCGACCAGATCTTCAAACGCCCGCAGCACGAGTTTCGCGTGGTATGTGACAATATGGGCGGCGGCTTTGGCATGAAGGGAGGCTGCTACCCCGAATATGCGCTGGCGCTATGGGCGGCCGAGCTCACCGGCCGGCGCGTGCGCTGGGTCGCCGAGCGCAGCGAGGGGCTGGCAAGCGACGAGCAGGGCCGCGGCAGCGTCGTGCGCGCCGCGCTGGCGCTCGATCGCGAAGGGCGGTTTCTGGCGCTGCGCGCCGAATGGCAGGCGGCGATCGGCGCCTACTATTCGACCGACCGCCCGACGATCCCGCTGACCATCGGCCTTGGCTGTCTGGTTAACACCTATGGCATTCCCGCGGTTTATGCGCGGGTCGTGGCGGTGCTGACCAACACGATGACAATCGCTCCCTATCGCGGCGGCAGCCGTCCCGAGCCGATCTATGTCGTCGAAACAGTGATCGACAAGGCGGCGCGTGAAATCGGCGTGGCACCCGCCGAATTGCGCCGGCGCAACACGATCCCGGCCAGCGCGATGCCGTTCACCACGGTGTTCCGGCAAACCTACGACACCGGCGACTTTGTCAAAAACCTCGACGATTGCCTGGCGCTCGGGGGCTACGCCGATGCGCTGGCGCGCCGTGCCGCCGCCCGACAGCGCGGCAAATTGCTGGGCATCGGCGTGGCCACCGCGGTCGCCGCGACCGGCGGGCGCGATTATGAGCATGCCGAGATCCGCTTTGATCCGGCGGGCGGTGTCGTGTTGATCACCGGCAGCATGGACCACGGCCAGGGCCACGGCACGACGTTCAAGCAGGTGCTGTCGGAAAAGCTTGGCATCGACGCCGATCGGATCCGCTACCGTTATGGCGACAGCGATTTGGTGACCATGGGGATCGGCACCTTCGGCTCGCGCTCGGCGCAGCTGGCGGGCTCTGCCATCGTGGCCGCCGCCGACCGGCTGATCGAAAAGGGC
>JAJPIH010000275.1 GCA_021324875.1 Alphaproteobacteria bacterium | reverse complement strand
GCAAGAACGCGAGAAGCTTTGACCTGATGATCAAAAAGGGGGCGCTAAATCGGCTAGGCGTTGCGGCCATTGATGTCATCCGCGACCTCAAGCCCTATCCGGCCGGAAATCCCATTCTTTGCGGAATACATACCCTTGATGTTCAGGATAAGCATGCGGCCTTGGTCGTCACGCCCGTGGCAATCGCCACCCCCAGCATCCGCCGGTGGGACGACGACGGGACCATGAACCCAACACTCATTGGCGATCCGACCGCACCAACTGAGCTGCGCATCGTATTTCCCAGCCCCGGCCCCTTTGCCGGACGTTCAATCATCGAAACGTTGCGCGAGTGTATCGTTGCCACTGAGAGCGCGATCGAGCGTTTCAGCGCGATCACTGTCTGAAGGGAAACCGGCCTGTCAAAAAGATCGTTCGCCTCAAAATCGGCTTTCTCAAGGTGACAATTACCATTATGTGGGCCAATGACGGCCGCGGGTCGCCCGGTCCCACCCTCGACGAATGGGACATCAATGTCGGCGCCGGCACCGGTACGCTGATCAATTCGTTCGCGGTTCCGAACACAGCCGCGCAGGGCGGCGGCCCCGGAGGCATCGCGATCCTCGGCTCGACAATTTATTATGGCGTGTCGAACTCGGGCGACGTTTTCAAAACCGATGCAAGCGGCACCGATCTCGGCGTCGCCTTTGCGACCTGGCTTCCCGGGATCAGCGCGATCACAACCGACGGCACGGATTTGTACTTGGCCGCGACCGGCAACAGCGCGCTGACCGAGAATGTCTACCGCTACACGCTCGGCGGCAGTCTCTTGAATACGATCTCGCTGGCGCCGACCGCCATCGGCGGACCGTTCACGGTTGGCCGCACCGGTCTCGAGATCCTCGGCGATGGCAGTTTTGTTGCCAATCAAGGAAATGACGAAGGACCGTACAACCGTTACGACGCCTCGGGTAATTTGCTGACCACCGGCTTTTTAAGCGGCACCGACGATTTCGGATTCAGTGGTGTCGCCTTTGATGGCACCGATTATTTTGTCGGCAATGTCGAGGACGTTCCCTCGATCTTTCGTGCCTTTGACGCATCGGGGGCGCTGGTAAAGGAGATCTCGCTGACCGGCTGCCCTGGCCCAAACCAGCTATGCGAATTTGCCGATCTTGCGGTGGCGCCGGCGAGCGTGCCTGAGCCGAACGGTCTTGTGTGGCTGCTGGTCGCCCTCGCATCCGGCCTCGGCGCGCTGCGCGACCGCGGTTTCGGCGCGGCCGTTCAAAACAAGCTCAGCTGATCGCCGGGTCGCGGCGGCGGGCGGAATTGGCGGCAATCGAGCAGATCGGTTGAGCGCTCACGAAAGCCGAGCCTGCGGCAGGCGCTCGCAAACCGGACCCGCAGCATCTCGGCGTAAGGGCCGGCCCCGGTCATGCGCCGCGACCAGGCCGCGTCATAGAGCTTTCCGCCATGGCTCTGCGCGACCAACGACAACACATGCGCAGCCTTCTCCGGAAAATGTGTTTCGAGCCATTCGCGAAACAGCGCCTTCAGTTCGAAAGGCAGCCGCAACAGCGTATAGCCGGCGGCGCTCGCTCCGGCCTGGCGCGCACGGTCAAGGATGTGCTCCATCTCGCTGTCATTAAGCGCCGGGATCATCGGCGCACTCAGCACCCCGGTCGGAACCCCCGCGGCAGCAAGCGCGGCGATGGTTTCCAGGCGACGCTCGGGGGCCGCGGCGCGCGGCTCCATGACCCGCGCCAGTTTGCGGTCGAGAGTGGTCACCGATACGGTCACGCTCGCCAGCCTGTGCGCGGCCATCTCGGCGAGAAGGTCGAGGTCGCGCCGGATCAGCGCCGATTTGGTGACGATTGTTACCGGATGGCGAAAATCGCGCAGCACTTCGAGGATCGATCGGGTGATGCCGAGCCGACGTTCGACCGGCTGATAGGGGTCGGTGTTGCTGCCCAGCGCGATCGGACGACAAATGTAACCCTTTTTGCCCAATTCGGCGGCAAGCAGCCTCGCGGCCTGCGGCTTGTAAAAAAGCCGGCTTTCAAAATCGAGACCCGGTGACAGGCCGAGATAGGCGTGGCTCGGGCGCGCATAGCAATAAATGCAGCCATGCTCGCAACCGCGATAGGGATTGATCGAGCGGTCGAAGCCGATATCGGGTGATTGATTGCGGGCGATGATCGTGCGCGTCGCGTCAACGGTCAGCGTCGTGGCCAGCGGCTGCGGCTCGGCGTCGAGCGATCCCCAGCCGTCGTCACAGGCGGTTCGCTCCTCCGCTTCGAAGCGGCCGCTCGGGTTGGTGGCCGCCCCCCGACCCTTGCGCGGCATGAGGATGCCCGGCATATCCATGAAGTAATGATAACGGAGTAAATGGAACGAATCAAGAACTTTTGCGCCTGTCGGTGATCATCCCGACGCTCAACGCAGCCGATACGCTGCCATCGGCGCTCGCCGCGCTGGAGGGCGCGCGGGTGGGCGAAATCCTGGTCGTCGACGGCGGGTCGGACGACGCGACGCGAGCGGTTGCGGCGGCCGCCGGGGCCAAGGTGCTGACCGCACCGCGCGGGCGCGGGACCCAGCTTGCCGCCGGGGCCGCGGCGGCGGCCGGGAGTGGTTGTTGTTCGTCCATGCCGATTGCCGCTTGGATCCGGAGTGGACGCAAGCGGTCGCGGCTTTCATGACCGCAGCCAGCGGCTCAGAGCGCGCCGGCTATTTCGATCTCGCCCTCGACGACCCCAGCCCGGCGGCGCGCCGTCTGGAACGGCTGGTCGCCTGGAGATGCCGGTGGTTGGCCTTGCCCTATGGCGACCAGGGCCTGCTGATCGCCCGCACCCTCTACGAAGCGATGGGCGGCTTTGCCCCGCTGCCGTTGATGGAGGATGTCGATATTGTCCGACGGCTCGGACGCCGCCGGCTGCGCCGGCTCGGGGTCCGCTGCCTCGCCTCGGCGCGGCGCTATCGCCACGGCGGCTATTGGAGCCGACCGCTGCGCAACCTGGTCTGCCTCGGCCTCTATTTCGCCGGCGTGGCGCCGCGGCGCATCGCGCGGCTTTACGGCTGATGCGCCGGCATCTGGTGCTGTTTGTCCGCGCGCCGCAATTGGGTCGCGGCAAACGCCGGCTCGCCCGCGCTATCGGAGATGTTGCCGCCCTGCGTTTTGAGCGGATGATGATGGCGCGCTTGCTGCGTCGGCTCGGGCGCGACCGGCGCTGGCGGCTGCATATCGCGGTGACCCCAGATCGGGCGTGCACCGCGTTGCGGCGCCGGCTCCCCGCCGCCGCGGTGACGCCCCAGGGCATAGGCGATCTCGGCGCGCGAATGTCGCGGGCGCTTTCCGCTCCGCCGCCGGGACCGGTGGTTCTGGTCGGCGGCGACATCCCCGCGCTCGACGCCCGGCACATCGCCGCCGCTTTCCGCCTCCTCGGCAAATGTGATCTTGTCTTGGGCCCGGCGGCCGATGGCGGTTTTTGGCTGGTCGGCATTCGCCGTCGGCCGCCGCCGGCGAAGCTGTTCGGGCGGGTACGGTGGTCGGGCCCGCACGCGCTTGCCGACGTGCTCGCGGGCTTGCCGGGCTTGCTGACGATCGGCTTCCTCGCAACTCTGGAAGACGTCGACGACGCGGCGGCCTATCGCCGGCTGGCGCCGTTGGCCGGGTTGTGAGCACCGCCGCAGCGCTGCGGATGCAATCTCGAGCGCCGCGGTGCATGATCGACGCGCCACGAATGGAGGATCCATGCTGCAGGACTTGCTGCCCCAGGCCCAACGGATTGCCGACAAACTCAAGGCCCGCAACGAGACGATCGCGATCGCCGAATCCTCGACCGCCGGGCTGATCTCGGCCGCCTTGCTCGCGATCCCGGGCGCCTCGGCCTATTTCATGGGTGGCGGGGTCGTCTACACCCGCCAATCGCGGACCGAATTGCTCGGCGTCACGGAAAGCGAATTGACCGGCATCACGCCCTCGACCGAGGCTTATGCGCTGCTGTTTGCGCGCAAAATCCGCGGCAAGCTGGCGACCACCTGGTCGGTCGGCGAGACCGGCACCGCGGGGCCGACCGGCAGCCGCTACGGCCACGCCGCCGGGCATTCCTGCATCGCCGTGATCGGCCCCAATGGCGAGCGCGCGATCACCGTCGAAACCGGCAAATCCGATCGCCTCGACAATATGCGGACATTTTCGCTGGCGGCGCTCGACCTGTTGGAAAAAGCACTCGCCTGAGCTACTGGAGAAAGGACTCGTCTGACCCCCTGCCGCCGGCCGACGGGTCTCGCCGGCGGGGCCAAATGAAGTCTCGGCGCTTCGCCGCGCGCCTCAGTCACGGCCACGCAATCCGTCGGTGCCGGCGGCGGCGTCAACCCCAACGATCGGCCACTGCACGCGACGAGCGGCGGTATGACGTTATTCAGCCGCCGGCTTACGCGTTGATTGGGAAAGCGCCGTTCTGCCCAATCGCCTGGTGATGATTTGCGGCCGCGCAAAAGCGGTTACCAATCTTTACCAAAAATCGATGGCAGTGGCGCTCGGCCGGAATAAATCGAGAGGTACGGAATCGGATCGGGCTTGCCTACCGATGCCGAGGCAGTCGCGGCGCGGCCCGATCGAGGAGCGTGCCGATGCCCGAAACCACGACCAGAATCCAAGCTCGCACCAGGCCTGGAGGGCTCGTCCCGGCTGCCCTTGCTGGCCTCTTTGCTCTTGTCTTGGGAGCGGCGATCCCGGCCGTGGCCGCGCCGGGCGGCTTTCACGGCGGCGGCTTTCACGGCGCCGGCTTTCACGGCGCCGGCTTTCGCGCCGGCGGTTTTCACGCTGACGGTTTTCATGGCGGCGGTTTTCACGGCGGCTTTCACGGGCGCGCTTTTCATCACCGGTTCGCGCGCGGGTTTTACCCGGGGTTCGGGCTTGGCGTGGCGGTTGGGCTCGGCTATCCATTGGGTTGGTGGTATTATCCGCCTTCTTATTACTATCCGCCGGCCGGCCCGACCTGGTATTACTGTTATAATCCGCCGGGTTACTATCCCTATGTGACGCAGTGCTATGGCCCGTGGCAGCCGGTTCCGGCCGGCTGACCGCACCTCGCGCCGCGCCCTAAGCCGGCCCCGCCGCTCGATAGCTAATCCGATCAGGTCCGCCCGGTGGCCGGCTGTTCAGTTACGGTTGGGATGGCATTCGATAGTGGCGCCGCTTACCGGGGCCGGGCGCTGCGCCGCCGTGCCGCAGGTCGGGCAGGCCGGGTCTTTGCCGATGCGGATCGTGTGAAACCGCGCCCGGGCCGCATCGTAGATCAGCAGGCTGCCGTCGAGGCTCTCGCCCAGCCCCAGCAATTCCTTCAAGACTTCGACCGCCTGCAGGGTGCCGAGCACCCCGGCGACCGCACCCAAAATGCCGGCCTCTTCACAGCGCGGCACCAGGTCGGGCGGCGGCGGCTCGCGGAACAGGCAGCGGTAACAGGGGTGCCCGGCGCCGAGATAGGGACGGAAGGTCGACAGCTGCCCCTCGAATGGCGACAGGGCCGCGGCGACCAGCGGCTTTTCAAGCTGGAAACACAGGTCGTTCAATAGATAGCGGGTCGCGAAATTGTCGCTGCCATCCGCGACCAGGTCATACTCGCTGATCAGACCCGCCGCGTTGTCCGGACCCAGCCGCAGCGCATGGGTCTCGACCCGGATATCGGGCTTGATCGCAGCCAAAGTCTCGCGGGCGCTGTCGACTTTGAGCACGCCGATATTGCGGGTCGTGTGGACGATTTGCCGCTGCAGATTGGTCAGGTCGACCCGGTCGTTGTCGACCACGCCGATCGTGCCGACCCCGGCGGCGGCAAGATAGAGCAGCGCCGGCGAGCCGAGCCCGCCCGCGCCGACGACCAGCACCCGCGCTTGCAGCAACCGCGCCTGCCCCTCTTCGCCGACCTCGTCGAGGATCAGATGGCGGGCGTAGCGGCGAAACTGCTCTTCGGTCAAATCCACGCGCGTTCTCCCGCGGAAGGCCCGGCGACGGCCGGCGAGTTACAACCCCTCGAACAGTGCCGTCGACAGATAACGCTCGGCAAAGCTGGGCAGGATGACCACGATCGTCTTCCCGTCCATCTCGGGCCGCGTGCCGACTTCGAGCGCTGCGGCAAGCGCCGCCCCCGACGAGATGCCGACCGCAAGACCGTCGAGCCGCGCCGCATCGCGGGCGGTGCGAAAAGCGGTGTCGTTG
>JAJPIH010000228.1 GCA_021324875.1 Alphaproteobacteria bacterium | reverse complement strand
GACGCGGCGCTTTCCACAACTGCGTTTTGCCTTTCTCGAAGGCGGGGTCGGCTGGGCCAGCCAGCTGTTCGGCGACCTGATCGAGCATTGGGAGCGGCGCAGCGCCAAGGCCTTGGAGCGCATGCATCCGGACAAGCTCGACCGCGCCAAACTGATGAGCCTGGTCGAGAAATACGGTTATCAGGATATCGCCGCGGCCTTGCGCGAGCGCGGCGGGCTGCCCGACCCCGAGCAGGCCTATCTGACCGGCAATATCGAGAATATTGACGATTTTGCCGCCTGCCAGATCACCCGCAAGGAGGATTGGGTCGAGCTCTACGCCAAACCCTATTACTTCGGCTGCGAGGCCGACGACCGCATGAATGCCGTGGCTTTTGGACGCAACAACCCGTTCGGCGCCAAGCTCAATGCGATCTTTTCCTCGGATATCGGCCATTTCGACGTCATCGACATGCGCCACCCGTTGCCCGAGGCCTATGAGCTGGTCGAAGACGGCCACATCACCAAGGCCGACTTCCGCAACTTCACCTTTGCCAATGCGGTGCGGCTGTGGGGCACGCAGAACCCGCGCTTTTTCGAGGGCACCCGCGTCGCCAAAGAAGCGGCCGCGGTGCTCGCCGCCGCCCAGACCCCGACCGGGATCGCCGCGGAATAGGGCGCGCGCCGTCCGCGGCGCGGCGGCCTCCCCGCCGCCGCTCACGGGGTGCGGCGCAGAAACACAAGGCGGGCGGCACCATAGACGCGTTCGTCGAGCCGCGCGAAGCCGGGTGGCGGCGCGAATGGCTCGCGCGCCGCGAGTTCGATCACGGCCAGTCCGGCCGGCGCCAGCCAGCCGGCCGCGGTAAGCGCCGGCAGCGCCGCCGCCGCAAGCCCGCTGCGGTAAGGCGGATCGAGAAAAGCGACGGCGCAGGCGACCGGTGCCCGCGGCGGCCGGGTTGCATCGCCGACGATCAGCCGGCAGCGCTCGACCTCGCCGAACGCGGCGATATTGCGCCGCAACGCCGTCAGCGCTTCGCGATCATTCTCGATGAACAGCGCCTCGGCCGCACCGCGCGACAACGCTTCGAGGCCGAGAGCGCCGGTGCCGGCAAAAGCATCGACCACCGCCGCCTCGGCGAAGGCCGGGCCCGCGGCCGCAAATGTCCCGTGCGATAGGATGTCGAACAGCGCCTCGCGGGCGCGGTCGCTGGTCGGACGGACCACCTCGCCGGGTGGCGCCGCGAGCCGCCGGCCGCGATGGCTACCGCCGACGATGCGCATGCGCCGCCCATTTCGGCGTCTGTTCGCCGAGCTGCTCGGCCAGCACCTTGCGCGGCACCTCGGCAATTGCACCGCGTTCGAGCGCGCCAAGTTGGAATGGCCCGTAGGACAGGCGGATCAGCCGCGTCACCTGCAGACCGAGATGCTCCAACACCCGGCGCACCTCGCGATTCTTGCCTTCGGCCAAGGTCATTGCGATCCAGGCGTTGCTGCCCTGCACGCGCTCGAGGCTGGCTCGGATCGTGCCATAGGCGACGCCGTCGATGGTGATGCCGCCCGCCAGCGCGGCCAGCCGCGGCGGATCGACAACTCCGTGCACGCGCACTTTGTAGCGCCGCATCCACCCGGTCGCCGGCAATTCCAGCCGGCGGGCGAGAGCCCCGTCATTGGTCAACAGCAATAGCCCCTCGGAGTTGAGGTCGGGCCGCCCGACCGAAATCAGCCGCGGCAGCTCTTTGGGCAGCGCATCAAACACCGTCGGCCGGCCCTTTTCGTCGCGATGCGTCGTGACCAGCCCGGCCGGCTTGTGATAGCGCCACAACCGCACCCGATCGGGGGCCGGGATCGGCTCGCCGTCGACGCGGATATCGTGCGCCGCGGTGACGACCAAGGCCGGGCTGTGTAACACCGCCCCGTCAACCGAAACCCGGCCTTCCATGATCCAGCGTTCGGCGTCGCGGCGCGAACACAAGCCGGCGCGCGCCAGCAATTTGGCGATGCGCTCGCCGCGCGCCGTCTCGCCCTCTGGCCCTCCGGGCGTGCCGGCAAGATCGGCCACCGGGCTTACCCCCGCAGCGCCGCCGCGACCAGCGCGCGAAAGATCCGCCGGTCGGCCTCGTTGATCTCGAATTCCGGGTGCCATTGAACGCCCAGACAAAAGCGGCGCCGCGGATCTTCGATCCCCTCGACGATCCCGTCATCGGCGACGGCGTCGATGACGACCCCGGGCGCGGTCTCCTTGACCGCCTGATGATGCGCGCTGTTGACCCCGAGGCGCTCGGTCGCGGCGATGCGGTGGAGCAAGGTGCCGGCGACGATGCGCACGCCATGGCCCGGTTCGTTGCGCGGGTTTGGCTGGCGGTGCGGCAGTGCCTGCGGGACCTCATCGGCGATGTCCTGGATCAGGGTGCCGCCGAGGGCCACGTTCAGCAATTGCTGGCCGCCGCAAATGCCCAGCACCGGCATGTCGCGCGCCAGGGCGCCGCGGGTGGCCGCGAGTTCGAAGGCGGTTCGGCGGTCCTTGGTGGTCACGCTTGGATGGCGGTTCGCGGCGCCAAACAGGGCGGGATCGACATCAAAGCCGCCGCCGGTCACAATCAGTGCATCGATATGGTTGAGATAATCGAGGGCGGCGTCGGGCTCATGCGGCAGCAGCATAGGCAGACCGCCGGCGTGACGCACCGCGTTGCAATAATTCTCGCGGATTGCGTACCAGGGAAATTTCGACCAGCCGCCCGCGGGTTCATGATCGAGGGTGAGGCCGATAACCGGTTGGGCCATGGTGCGTTCGTCAGCTCCTCAGAATGCCTATCAATTGGCGCCGTCGTGAAATGATCCCACTTGCTCGCGAGGCGGAATAGGCTTCGATCATACCGCGCGCGGCTCGCCGGCTCGCCCGCTGCTTCGCCCGCCGGCATTGGCGCAATTCACGCATTGGCCAGCAAGGCGCGATCGGTCGCGGCTTTATATCGGATTGCGCCGGCGCCGTCGCCAGCCGTTGCCGATATTGGTGAGCGATGGCCGCGCTTATGCGATGCTGGGAGCGGAACAATCGGGCCAAGTAATGAGCGAATTTTACGAGCTGCCGCTGCCCATCCGCACCTACGACATCGACTTCGCCGGCATTGTCAGCAATATCGTGTTCATCCGCTGGCTCGAAGATTTGCGGCTCGGGTTGATGGACGAGGCCTATCCGCTGGTCGCGGCATTGGCCGACGATGTGGCGCCGATCCTGCTGTCGACGCGCATCGCCTATCGCCGCCCGGTGACGATCGCCGACCGCCTCCTCGGCCGGATGCGGGTCGCCGGGCTCGGCCGCGTGCGCTGGCGATTGGCCGCCGAATTCACGGTTGCCGGCCGAGTTCACGCCGAGGCCGAGCAGGAGGGGCTGTTCATGCGCCTGTCGACCCGCCGGCCGATCGCGATCCCGGAGCCGATCCGACGCCGGCACGGCCGATGAGCGGCGTCACCTCGCCGATGGCGGTGGCGCTGGCCGAGGCGGAAAAGGCGGCGGCGCAAGGCGAAACGCCGGTCGGTGCGGTCGTGATCGATGCCGCCGGGAACGTGCTGGCGAGCGCCGGCAACCGCGTTGAACAGGACCACGACCCGACCGCCCATGCCGAAATCCTGGCGTTGCGCGCGGCGGCGGCCAGGCGTGCCACGGCGCGGCTGGTTGACTGCGATCTGTGGGTCACGCTGGAGCCGTGTGCGATGTGCGCGGCGGCGATCGCGCTGGCGCGGATCAGGCGGCTCTATTTCGGGGCGTGGGATCCCAAGGGCGGAGCGGTTGAGCACGGCCCGCGGTTGTTTACGCAGCCGACCCTCCACCACCGCCCCGAAATCTATGGCGGGATTGACGAGCGGCGCGCCGCCGAGCTGTTGCGCGGCTTTTTTCGCGATCGGCGCTAGCCGGAGCGCCGCAAGCGCCCGGCTGCACCGGCGCCACCAACGCCGCCGCCCTCGACAAGAGCCGGACCTGGCGGCGCGGCGGCGCCGTGGCGGGCCCTCGTGGCGCGATTTCCGATGCGGCATCCTCCGCTCCGACCATGTTCGCGACCGAAGCGGCATGCTAAGCTGGCGCAGACCCTGGCCAGCGACGAGGCGCAAATGCCCGACGATGCGATCGTGATCCGACATGCGACGCGGCCGCAGATAGCCTTCGCCGGCGGTGCGCTTTATTGCCCGGTGATCGGCGATGACAACGGCGCCGACCTGCCGCTGCGCACCGGCATCCAAACTTCGCCGCCGGGTTACACAACCCGTCCCCATGCGCATCCCTATGTCGAATTGCTGACGGTTCTCAGCGGCAAGGGCGAGGCCTGGATCGAGGGTCTCGCCGCACCGATCAAGATGGAGCCCGGCATCACCATCGCCGTGCCGGCCAATCGCGTACACGGCTTTCGCACCCTTGGCGACCGGCCGCTGGTCACGCTCGGCATTCACGCCTCGGATCAGCGCATCGTTGTCTATCACGATACGGCCCCGGCCGGCTGACGCGCCGACCGATCGACATGACCCAACCGCCACAACAGGGGAATTACGATGGACATTCGCCGCATCGATCTGACCCAGCCGCCCGGCCCGCGCATGAGCCGTGCGGTGGTTCACGGTGACCGGGTTTATCTCGCCGGTTTGACCGCCAGCGACACTTCGCAAGACATCAAGGGCCAGACCCGGCAGATTCTCGACAAGATCGACGCCTATCTGGCGCAGGCCGGCACCGACAAATCCAAACTGCTGTCGGCCAATCTGTGGATCAAGGACATGGCCCAGTTCGCCGACATGAATTCGGTGTGGAACAGCTGGGTCGATCCGGAAAACCCGCCGGCGCGTGCCTGCGTCAAGGCGGAAATGGCCCGGCCCGAGGTGCTGGTCGAGATTATGGTGACGGCCGCCAGATAAACCCTCGCCCGCCCGGTCGCGGGGCGGTTTTAATCGGCGGCGGGCGGCGGCGCCGCGAGCGTCGGCACCGAAAACGCGACATCGCGCCCCGGCCGCAGCGGCCGCG
>JAJPIH010000118.1 GCA_021324875.1 Alphaproteobacteria bacterium | reverse complement strand
GCGACCACCAGCACGACGATATCGGTGACGTTGGCGCCGCGCGCCCGCATCGCGGTAAAGGCCTGATGGCCGGGAGTATCGATAAAGGTGATCTGCTTGCCGCTTTTCAGCGTCACCTGATAGGCGCCGATATGCTGGGTGATTCCGCCCGCCTCGCCGGCCGCGACATCGGTCTCGCGCAACGCGTCGAGCAGCGAGGTCTTGCCGTGGTCGACATGACCCATGACGGTGACCACCGGGGCGCGCGGCTGCAGCGCCTCCTCGCTGTCGTCTTCGCCGCGCAGCCCAACCTCGACATCGGCTTCCGAAACCCGGCGCAGGCGATGGCCGAATTCGGCGACGACGAGTTCGGCCGTATCGGCGTCGATGACCTGGTTGATCGTCGCCATGACCCCCATGCGCATCAGCGCCTTGATCACATCGGCGCCGCGCTCGGCCATGCGATTGGCCAGCTCCTGGACGGTAATCGTCTCCGGGACGACGACATCGCGCACCACTTTCGCGGTTTCCTGCTCGCGTTGGTGCAGACGCTGGCGTTCGCGCTCACGCGCGCGCCGCACCGAGGCGAGGCTGCGCATCCGCTCGCCCTCATCGCCGGACAGCGCCCGCGTTACCGTCAGCTTGCCGACGCGCCGCCGGTTCTCGTCGCGACGCACCGGGGCGGCCGGCTTTTTGGCTTCGGGCCGCGCCCCGCGGCGCGGGACCGCAGCCGGCTCGTCCTCTTCGATCTCTTCCTCATCGGCAAGGACCGCAACCTTGCCCGCCGCCGCCAACGCCGCCACCTTGGCCGCCGCCGCCTTGCCGGCGCGCTCGGCGACTTCGCGCCGCGCCTCTTCCTCCTTGCGCCGATGCTCCTCTTCCTCGGCGCGCTTGCGCGCTTCTTCGGCCGCCTGGCGCCGCGCCTCTTCTTCCTCGGCCTTGCGCCGCGCCTCTTCCTCGGCGCGCAACCGCGCCTCCTCGGCGGCGCGTTCGGCCTCCTGCCGGCGGCGATCCTCCTCGGCCAGCGCCGCCTTGCGCCGCGCTTCCTCATCGGCGCGCTGGGCGTCCTGCAGCGCCCGCACGCGCCCGGCGCGTTCCTCGGCGGTCAGGGTGCGCGGCACCACCACCAGCCGCCGTGCCGGTTCGGCGGGGGCGGGACGCGCCGCCGGCGGCGCTTCGCGCTCGCGCGCCACCGCGGGCGGCGCCTCGGCCTTGCCCGGCTCGGCCTGGCCCGGCCCGATCATCCGCTTTTTGCGGACCTCGACGGTGACGGTTTTCGACCGGCCATGGGAAAAGCTTTGCCGGACCTGACCGGTCTCCACACCCTTACGCAATTCCAGCCGGCCGCTGGGCCGAGCCAGGGTCAGGGGCCGTTTTTGCTCTTGCTCAGTTGCGTCGCTCATCGCGCTCCAATCTGTCCTTCCCCCGCGCCGGCCCGCCCGGGCCCGCACTCGCCGCCTGCACCACCGCCGCATCGGCGCGAAAGCCGGCCAATTTCATCGCGTCAGCCACCAGGCGCCGGCTTAGCGGGCCGGGGCCGAGTGCTGCGTTTACCACATGGTCGCGGCCGAAAGCCGCACCAATTTCCGCCGCGGTCAGCGCCGTGACCCGAGGCAAGTCGCGCCCAAGGGCCGCCAGCTTGCGCAGCGAACCCTCGGCCCCGTCGAGCGCCGCGACCAGCACCGCCGCCCGCCCGCCGCGCACCGCTTCGGCCACCCGCTCGAACCCGGCCACCGCGTGGCCCGCCCGCCGGGCCAAGCCAAGCGTGTCGACAAGACGCCGCGCGAGCAGCGCCTCGATCCGATCGGCAAGCCGTCCGGGACCCTGACTGTCCTTCGTGAGGCCCGCGCAAACACGCGCTTTCTTATCGCCTCCTCCACTATATCGCGGCGCGGCGACAACCACCAACCCCGTCCGGGCAGGCGGGCCGCAACATCCGGCACGACCTCGCCCTCCGGACCAATCACAAAGCGCAGCAACGCCTCGCGATTGCGGCTGTCGCCGGTGACCAAACAGCGCCGCTGCGGGCCGTCATCTGCGGCGGCATCGGCGGCGCCGCCGATCGGGGTCGGGCGCCCGCGCGTGGCCGCTACTCCCGGCTGCTGTCCGCCGCCGCGTCGTCCTCGAACCAATGGGCCCGCGCCGTCATGATCAGGGCGTTGGCCGCCTCGAGTTCGAGCGGCGCACCGGCCTTGTCGGAGCCGGCCAGCAACTCGACGAGTTCGTCGCCCGACAGCCCGGCGAAATCGTCGAGCGTCTTGATCCCGTTCTCGCCCAGCGCCACCAGCATGCCGGGGCTGAGCCCGTCAAGAGCGGCCAGATCGTCGGCCACACCGAGTTCGCGCCGCCGCTCCTCATATTCCTGGTCGCGGCGTTCCAGCGCGCCGCGCGCCCGCGCCTGCAATTCCTCGGCGATTTCGGCGTCGAACCCCTCGATCTCGGCGAGGTCGCTGGTCGCGACATAGGCGACCTCTTCGAGCGAGGTAAAGCCTTCGGTGACCAGCAGGTGGGCGATCACCTCGTCGATGTCGAGCGCGTCGATGAACATCCGGCTGCGGCTGCGGAATTCCTCGGTGCGGCGCTCCGATTCCTCGGCCTCGGTCAGGATGTCGATGTCCCAGCCGGTGAGTTGCGAGGCGAGCCGCACATTCTGGCCGCGGCGTCCGATCGCAAGGCTCAGCTGGTCGTCGGGCACCACGACCTCGACCCGGCGCTGCTCCTCGTCCATGACCACCTTGGTGACCTCGGCCGGGGCCAGCGCGTTGACGACAAAGGTGGCGGGATCGGCCGCCCACGGCACGATGTCGATCTTTTCCCCCTGCAATTCGCCGACCACTGCCTGCACCCGGCTGCCGCGCATGCCGACACAGGAGCCGACCGGGTCGATGCCGCTGTCGCGAGAGACCACCGCGATCTTGGCCCGGCTGCCGGGGTCGCGCGCCACCGCCTTGATCTCGATAATGCCGTCATAGATCTCCGGCACTTCCTGGGCGAACAGCTTGGCCATGAATTGCGGGTGGGTGCGCGACAGAAAGATCTGCGGGCCGCGCGGTTCCTGGCGCACATCATAGATATAGGCGCGCACCCGATCGCCCTGGCGGAAGCTCTCGCGGGGCAGCAATTCGTCGCGGCGCGCAATCGCTTCGGCGCGGCCCAAATCGACAACGACATTGCCAAACTCGACCCGTTTGACGAGCCCGTTGACGATCTCGCCGACCCGGTCCTTGAATTCGAGATATTGGCGCTGCCGTTCGGCGTCGCGCACCTTCTGGACGATGACCTGTTTGGCGGTCTGAGCGGCGATGCGGCCAAAGTCTATCGGCGGCAATGGATCGGTGATGAAGTCGCCGATTTCGGCTTCCGGGTTGAGCCGCTTGGCTTCGGCAAGCGCGATCTGGGTCGCCTCGTTCTCGATCGTCTCGGTCACTTCACGAAAGCGGAGCAGCCGAATTTCGCCATTGCGCCGGTCGATTTCGGCGCGGATGTCGTATTCCTGGCCATATTTCGAGCGCCCGGCTTTTTGGATCGCCTGCTCCATCGCCTCGATGACTTCGTCGCGATCGATCCCTTTGTCGCGGGCGACGCTGTCGGCGACCTGGAGCAGTTCGGGGCGGGCGTAGGTGACGGTGCTTTCCATGGCGGTTCCGAAGATCCTGGGTGGCTCGGCTCACTGCGGGTGCGACGCTGCGAGCAGATCGTCGGTGATCACGAGCTTGGCGCGGGTCACCGCCGCAAACGGCACTTGCACCTCGCCGGTGCTGGTTGCAAGGCGAATGTCGCCGCCGGCGGTGCCGAGCAGGCGTCCGCGGAAGCGCTTGCGTCCATCGACCGGGGCGCCGAGCTCCACCCGCGCCTCGCAGCCGCGAAAACGCTCGTAATCCTCAAGGCGCACCAGCGGGCGGTCGAGGCCGGCCGAACTAACTTCAAGCGTATAGGCCCCGGCGATCGGGTCGGCCACATCGAGCAGGGCCGACACCGTATGGCTGATCTGCGCACAATCCTCGACGCTCATCGGCGCGTCATCGGTCCGCTCGGCCATGACTTGCAATGTCGCCCGGCGTACGCCGGTCAACGCCACGCGCACCACGCGATAGCCCATCGCCGCCAAGGACGGCTCAATCAGCCCAGTGATGGTTCCGGTATCGACCAATAACCCGACCTCTGCTCCCTCGGTGAATGCCGATATGAAAAGGTGGGCCGATGGCCCACCTGCAAGATTATCCGCAATGCGGACATATGTGCACTGGTCTTTAATATAATGGAAGCGGCTGGCCCCGCAAGGGCATAGCCACAAAGCGGGGACCCTGCCGCGCGCCCCCGGCGGGCGCCGGAAAGGGTGTGGCTGTCGCCGCCGATGGCCCGATCAACGAGGGTTTACGCCGGCCCTTGCCGGCCCCGATCGCGCCCGCCGAAGGGGGTGCGGATCGCCGGTCGGCCGGGGCAATTGCCGCCAGAGGGCCTCTGCTCAGGCGGCTTTGGCGGCTTTGGCGTCCTCGCGGATCATGGCCGCACCTTTTTCGGCAATCATGATGGTCGGGGCATTGGTGTTGCCGGTGGTCACGCTCGGCATCACCGAGGCGTCGATGACGCGCAGCCCGCCGATGCCACGCACTCTGAGGCGCGAATCGACGACCGCCATCGGGTCCTCACCCATCCGGCAAGTGCCGACCGGGTGGTGCAGGTTGGTGCCGTCGCGATGGAGGAAGTCGCGCAGCGCCGGCTCGCTCGCGCAATCGGCGCCGGGCATGGTTTCGGCGGCGCTGTACGGGTGCAGCGCCGGGGCGGCGAAGATGCGCCGCGCCAGCGCGATGCCGGCGAGCAGCACGCCGACATCGCCGGCCGCCGAGAGATAATTCGGACGGATCGCCGGCCGGTCGAGCGGATCCGCCGAGCGCGCCATGATCGTGCCGCGGCTGTCCGGACGCGCCAGACACACCGCAATCGTCATCCCCGGCTCGCGCTCGAGCCGGCCGTAGCCGCCCGGTTCATAGCTGCCGGGGGTAAAGAGCAGCTGCAAGTCGGGGCTGGCCAACCCCTCGCGGCTTCTGGCAAAGACCATGGCCGTGGTCACGCCAAAGGTCAGCGCGCCGCGCCCGGTCGCAACATACCGGGCGAGTTCGCGCAGCAGCGGGGCGCCGCGGGCGAGCTGATTGACCGAAACCGCGTCCTTGACCCGGTGCGTGACGCGCGCCGCAAAATGGTCGGACAGGTTGGCCCCGACCCCGGGCAGGTCGAGGACCACCGGGACCCCGATCGATTTCAGATAATCGGCGGGACCGATCCCGGAGACCTGCAGCAGATGCGGGGAATTGACCGTGCCGCCGCACAGCACCACCTCGCGCGCGGCGCGGACATGCTCGATGCGACCGTGGCGGCGAAAGGCCACGCCGGTGCAGCGGCGGCCGTCAAAGCCGAGACAGGTCGCGACCGCGTTGGGCACCACGCGCAGATTGCGCCGCCGTCGCGCCTGGGCGAGAAAGGTGCGCGCCGTCGAGCCGCGAAAGCGCCCGCCGCGCGTCATCTGCGAATAGCCGACCCCTTCCTGCACCGCACCGTTATAGTCGCGGGTCAGAGCAAACCCGGCCTGTTGCGCCGCTTCGACAAAGCGGTGGGTCAGGGGCAGAATGGTGCGGTAATCCTCGACCGGCAGCGGCCCGCCGCGGCCGCGATATTCCGGATCGCCGCCGGCGTAATTCTCGGATTTCTTAAAGAATGGCAGCACCTCGGCATAGCTCCAGCCGCGGCAACCCGTCTGGGCCCAGCCGTCGTAATCGGCCGGGTTACCGCGCACATAAAGCATGCCGTTGATCGAACTGGTGCCGCCCAGCACACGGCCGCGCGGCCAATGCAGCGCCCGATTGCCCAAGGCCGGCTCGGGATCGGTGTAATAGTTCCAGTTGACCAGCGGATTGGCGCGCAAATGCAAGGCCCCGGCCGGAATGTGGATCATCGGGTGCCAGTCGCGCGGCCCGGCTTCGAGCAGCACCACCCGCGCCCCGTCCTCGCTGAGCCGCGCGGCGACGGTGCAACCCGCCGAACCGGCGCCGACCACGACATAATCGGCGTCGAGATCGCTCATTGCCGCCCCCGGCCGAGGTCGATTGGGCGATGCCCGGATTTGCCCCGCATAACCGCCACCATTGCCTCTCCTATTTCGCCATCGCTGCAGTGTGAGTTATCGCACAGCAAGCGGCAAAGCGATGCACTATCCTTAACGACAAGGACATTGCCGGGAGCGAGCGCGATGACCGTGTCGAGAGAGACCCTGCGCGCCATGCAGGATGTGCGCGTTCTGCTCGAATTCCTGGGCCGCCGGGCCGACAGCGTGCTGTTGTCCCAATTCAAGGATACCCGCGCCCCGACCTCCCCATCCCGACCGGTCGCAGTTCCGCCGTGCGACGATTACCATGGGTTCGTCAACCGCCTGACCGAGATCGAGAACAAGATCGAGAGCGGGGCCGAGCTTGCGCCGGCTTCCGCGGGCGACGACAGATCGAGCGACCTCACTTTTCTTTATCTGAGCCGGGATTTTCTTGCCGCACTCAGCGCGCCGGCAACGGTCGACAGCATTCGCACCACCGCGGCCTATGTCGAAGCGCGCGGCCTCGGTTTTCTGACCGCGATCCCGCTCATCGGCGCAAAGCTGGCGGTATTGCGCCCGCCGGTTTATTCGGACGAGTACGCCGGCCGCGGCCGACGGCTGGCGCGGACCGCGCGGCGTACCGAAGGCCTGGCCCTGTTCATGACCCTCTTGACGCTCGGGGTCTCAATCTACGCGCTGACCGGGCGGATGATCCTCGACAAGCAGAAACAGGTTTTTGCCACCTACCAGGAGGTTTCTCGCGATCGCGGCGAACTCGCCCAAGAGCTGGTCGCCGCCGGTCTGAAAACCGACGGCAATGATCTGTACGCAGCGCCGCGCGGCTGCGATCCGGCGAGCCTCCCGCCGGCAACGCCGGTGAAGGCGGCCGGTTCGCCTTCGCCCATCGCTTCACCTTCGCCCATCGCTTCACCTTCGGCCGCATCCGGGACCGATCCACCGCTTCCCAATTCGTCGCCCGCGGTTCTGCTCGCCGCGCAAAAGTGCATCCTTTATTGGAAGACAAGACAGGCCACTCTCGATATCGCGGCGGTGAGCTTGCAGCTGATGTCGTGGACCCATGCCGTCATTGGCGGCAGCCCTGCGCTTGGGCAGACAGGCGCGGCGCCCGAGAGAGCCGGGAACGGCGGCGCCAGGGTCGCGGATGACGACCACCCGACCGCCACCGCCTGGCGCGTCGTGTCCGGGATTGGCTCGGAACTTTCAGACGACGCCCACTTTGTCATGTCTCGGGTCTTCGGGATCAACCCGCAATATATAGCCGCCGAGGCCAATCGCCATCATGAGCTATGCGCCCGCATTGGCGGTGAATTCGTCAGCGACTGCGATATCCAGCTTACCGATTTGATCTTTCGCAATTCGGTGGTCGCCGGAGCGTTATTGGGGGCGATCACGCTCTATTTGCTGCCGGCGCTCTACGGATTTTTGGGTGCGTCGGCCGCCACCTTTCGCGGTCTGCGGCGAAAAGTGGATCTTTCGCTGGTCACGATCACCGACCGCGGCCGGATCCGGGAAGGCGTCATTCTCGGATTGTTGTGCGGCGCGGTGATCGGGTTGTTTGCCGGCTACATCAACGATGCCACGCCGACGACCGGGCTTGGGCTATCGGCGCTGGCGCTGCTCGCCGGTTTCAATGTGCCGCTCGTGTTCTCGTTTTTTGACGCGCTGTCGAGCCGGATCTTTCAGCCCACGCCCGCCGATCACCCCGCGCGCTGAGCCGGTATGACGCCCGGCGGGGCTGGCGGTTGTCATCGCCCCCGCGGCGAGGCAAGCTCACCGCCGCGCCAAGCCTGCGGGGAGGAGAGCCATGCCGATCGCGCCGATGCTCAGCGAAGAAATGCCGGCGAATGCGCTGGTTGCCCGGGTGCTCGAAGAGGCCGGGATCGAAATGGTGTTTGGCATTTCCGGCGGCCATACCGGGCGCATCGTCTCGGGGCTCAGCCAATACCAGAACTCGATCCGCACGGTTCTGGTGCGCGAGGAATCGCTGGGCGGGGTCATGGCCGAAGTCTATGGCCGGCTGACGCGCCGCCCGGGGGTGTTGCTGGGCCAGGGGCCGTGGGTGCTGGGCAACGGGCTGATCGGCACGATCGAGGCGCATCTGTCGAGTTCGCCGATGCTGCTGTTGACCGATTTCAGCGACGCGCCCCGGTTTCCGCTGCACGCGCCCTATCAGCAGGGCACCGGCGACTGGGGCAGCTGGGACGCGCGTCGCGCCTTTGGCGGTGTCACCAAACACGTCATGCAGGCGCATGACCCGATCGCCGCGGTCCAGGCGACCCAGCTCGGCATCAAGCATGCGCTGGCCGGCCAGCCGGGCCCGGTCGCGATCCTCTACAGCCACGACTCGCTGGCCGGGTCGGTCGCCCCGGATTCGCAACCGATGCTCTATCCGACCCGCTATTACCTGCCGGCAACGCCACCGCCGGCCGCGGCAAGCGCGGTTGCCGCCGCCGCCGCGGCGATCCTCGCCGCCGAGCGTCCGGACGTGATCGCCGGCAACGGCGTGCGCATCGCCCGCGCCTATGACCCGCTGCGCCGGCTTGCCGAAGCCGCCGGGCTGGCGGTCGCAACCACTGCGGCCGGCAAGGGCACCTTTGCCGAGACCCATCCGCTGGCGCTGGGCGTGTTTGGCACCTTTGGCACCGCGGCCGCCAACGCCGCGCTTGCCGAGGCCGATCTCGTTGTCGTGGCCGGCTCGAAACTGAGCCCCAGCTACACGGCCTGGGAAAACCGGGCATTGCTCGACCCGGCCCGGCAGACTTTTGTGCAGATCGACATCGAGCCGCGCAACGCCTCGTGGAATTACCCGGCCGAACATGTGCTCGTGGGTGATGCGGCGGTCATCCTCGCCCAGCTCGTCGAGGAAGTCGGCGCCCGCGGCGGCGACCGCCGGCAGCGGGCCGAGCGCCGCATTGCCGGCCACCGCGAGCGCCACGGTTATTTCAGCGACCGCGCCTATTTTGCCGAAGACGTGCCGATCCTGCCGCAGCAGCTGATCGGCGAGTTGTCGCGCGGCCTGCCGGCGAATGCGATCGTGTGCTGCGACGCCGGCGAAAACCGCATCATGATGACGCATTTCTACCAGACCAAACAGGCCGAGGGATTTTTGCAGGCGGCCGGCTCCGGCCCGATGGGGTTTGCGATCCCGGCGGCTCTCGGCGCCAAGCTCGTCCACCCCGACCGGCCGGTCGTCGCGGTCTGCGGCGACGGCGGTTTTGCGATGACCATGAACGGGCTGATGACCGCGGTCGAACACGACATTCCGATCATCACCGTCGTGTTCAACAACAAGGCGCTCGGCTGGGTGTTGCACGGTTCGGGGCCGTTCTCGGCCGAATTCAACGACTGGGACCACGCCGCGATCGCGCGCGCGATGGGCTGCCGCGGGGTGCGCATCGAAGAGCCGGCGGCGATCGCGCCGGCGCTTGCCGAGGCGCTTGCGAGCCGCGGCCCGACCGTGCTCGACGTACGCACCTCGCTCGCCGTCACCTTTGCCGACATCACCTCGCAACTGGCGAAGGACGCCTCGCCGCGCCGCCGCTGAGACGGCGGGCGATGGCTTCCACCGCCTCCTCTGCCGCCATCGACGCGATCCTCGGGCGGGGCGTCGATGCCGGCGACGTGCCGGGCGTCGTCGCACTGGCGGCGAGCGATGCCGGGATTTTCTACGAAGGCGCCTTTGGCCGGCGCGAGGCTCACCGGGGCCCGGCGATGACGCTCGACACGGTCTTCCGCATCGCCTCGATGACCAAGGCGGTGACCTCGGTCGCCGCATTGCAGCTCGTCGAGCAAGGCCGGCTCGCGCTCGACGCGCCGATCGGCGGGGTGTTGCCGGAATTGGCCGCGCCGTTTGTGCTCACCGGCTTTGACGCGGCCGGCAAGCCGCGATTGCGGCCGGCCCGGCGGCCGATCACGCTGCGTCATCTGCTCACGCATACCGCCGGCTTCGGCTACGAGATGCTGAACAGCGAGCTCATTCGCTATTACGCGGCGACCCACACCCCCTCCCCAGGCAGCGGAAAACTCGCCGGTCTGCGGGTGCCGTTGCTGTTCGATCCGGGCGAGCGATGGCAGTACGGCATCAATCTCGAATGGGTCGGACGCGCGGTCGAAGCGGCCAGCGGCCAGTCTCTCGATCGCTATTTCGAAGACCATATCTTCGCCCCGCTCGGCATGGCCGACACCACCTTTCGCCTGTCGAGCGACCAGCGCCGCCGGCTCGCCGCGATCCACCAGCGCCAGGCCGACGGCTCGCTCAACCCGGTCGAGCTCGATGTGCCGCCGAGCAACCCCGAATTTTGGGGCGGAGGCGGCGCCCTCTATTCGACCGGACCCGATTATCTGAGATTTCTGCAGATGCTGCTTGGCGGCGGCGCGCTTGCCGGGGTCCGGCTGTTGCGGCCAGAGACGGTCGCGGAACTGGCGCGCAACCAGGTCGGCGATCTCGCCGCCGGCATCATGCGCAGCGTCATGCCCGAACGGACCAACGATTTTGCGCTGTTTCCGGAAGGGTCGAGCCGCTGGGGCCTCGCGGCGATGATCAATACCGTTCCCCTCCCGTCCGGGCGCAGCGCCGGCAGCCTCAGCTGGGGCGGGATCTTCAACAGCTATTACTGGGTCGATCCGCAAAGCCGGGTCGCGGCGGTGTTCATGGCCCAGCTGCTGCCGTTTGCCGACCCGCGGGCGCTGGCGCTGTCGGCGGCCTTTGAACGCGCGCTTTACGGCGCGCT
>JAJPIH010000064.1 GCA_021324875.1 Alphaproteobacteria bacterium | reverse complement strand
TCTATATCCATGCCCTGGTGCGCGACGAGCGCGGCCAGAAAATGTCGAAATCGCGCGGCAACATCATCGACCCGCTCGACCTTATCGACCGCTATGGCTGCGATGCGCTGCGCTTTACTCTGGCGGCGCTCGCCGCTCCCGGCCGCGACATCAAGCTCGCCGAGAGCCGCGTCGAGGGCTATCGGAACTTCGCGACCAAGCTGTGGAATGCGGCGCGCTACGCCGAGATGAATGGCTGCGTTGCGGTCGCCGGCTTCTCGCCGAGCGCACTCGCGCTGACCGTCAACCGCTGGATTGCCGCCGCCACCGCCGAGTGCGCCGCGGCCGTGACCGCATCGCTCGACGCCTATCGTTTTGACGAAGCCGCCGCCCGGCTCTACCAGTTCGTGTGGGGCACGTTCTGCGACTGGTACATCGAGTTTTCGAAGCCGATCCTGCAGGGCGAAGACGCCCAGTCGCGCCGCGAGACCCAGGCCACGACGGCGTGGGTGCTGGGCCGGATCCTGCACCTGCTGCATCCGTTCATGCCGTTCATCACCGAGGAGCTGTGGCATGGCCTCGGCGGGGAGAATGCGGGGCTGCTGATCACCGCGCCATGGCCCGAGCTGCGTGTGGCTGAACCCGATCAGGCGGCGGCGGAAATGGAATGGGTGGTGGCGGCGATTTCTGCGGTCCGCGCGGTGCGCGCCGAAATCAATGTGCCGCCCGCGGCGCGCGTGCCGCTATTGGTGCGCGACGCCGAGCCCGAGGCGGCCGAGCGGTTGTCTCGCCACGCCGAGCATTTTTTGCGCCTCGCCCGGATCGAGCGCATCGACCGACTGGCAGCGGGGGCAAGCCTGCCGCCGGGAGCGGTCCAGATCGTGGTCGAGGGCGCAACCTTGGTGTTGCCGCTCGGCGACGTCGTCGATCTCGAGCGCGAGCGGGCCCGGCTCGCCCGTGAAATTGGCCGCCTCGACAGCGAGATCGCCAAGATTGCGGCCAAGCTCTCGAACCCGCAATTCCTGGCCAAGGCCAAGGCCGAGATCATCGAGGACCAGCGCGAGCGCGAGGCCGATGCGAGCCGCGACCGCGCCCGCCTCAAAGCTGCTTACGACCGCCTCGCCGCGCTCTAGTTCGCCGGCCTCGGCGCCGGCGCGCGCGCCGTGTTTTTTCGCGACACGTTTCCGGTTCTCGGTCGCCGCGCGGAAGAGTGCTTGTTGCCTTGCTGCCGGGCCCGAGTGACGCCCTGGCGCCGCGCCGCCGCGGCTGGTCCCGGCGGCTGTGGCCGATTATCTTGACGGCATCGGAGGAGAGCGGCGGTGACCCTGCGCGCCCGAGACATGATTGAGCGCGGTCTTGTTGAGGCCGGCCGCGACGACGAGATCCGCCGCGTGGCGCAGCGCTTCTCGGTTGCGCTGAGCGAGTACATGGCCGCGCTGATCGACCCGGCCGATCGCCACGACCCGATCGCCGCCCAGTTTGTCCCGACGGCAAAAGAGCTGGACGCCGCCGCCGAGGAGCGCGCCGATCCGATCGGCGACGAGCGCTGGTCGCCGCTCCCCGGTGTCGTGCACCGCTACCCCGACCGGGTGTTGCTGAAGCCGACGCTGATTTGCCCGGTCTATTGCCGGTTCTGTTTACGCCGCGAGGTGGTCGGCCACAAGCCGGCCATGCTCGGTCCTGCGGCGCTCGCGCGCGCATACGATTACATCCGCCGGCGCCCCGAAATCTGGGAGGTCATCCTGACCGGCGGCGATCCGTTCGTGCTGGCGCCGCGTCGCATCGCCGCGATCCTCGGCGCGTTGGGCGAGATCGGACATCTCGGCGTGATCCGCGTTCACACCCGCGTTCCGATCGCCGAGCCGGGTCGGGTGACCTCGCGTCTGGTGGCGGCGCTGGCCTCGCCGAAGGCGGTGTGGGTCGTGGTCCATGCCAACCACCCGCGCGAGCTGACCGCGGGCGCCGAGCGGGCGATTGCCCGGCTGGTGCGGGCCGGCATTCCGGTATTGTCACAGACCGTGCTGCTGCGCGGCGTCAATGACGATGCCGCGATCCTCGAAGCGCTGTTTCGCCGGCTGGTTGCGCTGCGGGTCAAGCCCTATTACCTGCACCATGCCGATCTCGCCCGCGGCACGGCGCATTTCCGCACCGGGATTGCCGCCGGCCAGCAGATCGTGCGCGCGCTGCGCGGCCGCGTTTCGGGCTTGTGCCAGCCGACCTATGTGCTCGACATCCCCGGCGGGTATGGCAAGGTTCCGATCGGTCCGTGCGCGATCGGGGCGGCGGAAGACGGCGCGGGCTGGATGGTCGAGGACGGAGCCGGGGTCCGCCACCCCTATCCGCCTGACCCCGCGGCTCGCTCGCGGGAGAGGGGGCCGGTGGCCAGCCACGACGACCCGGTCATGATCGTGGTTGGCGGCGACGCCCTGGCGCTCGACACCGCGCATGAACTGTGTGCGCTGCAAGGCCATCATGTGGTTGTGCTGTGGCGCGGCGACCCCGATTTTGCCCGCGCGGTCGAGAATCTCGGGGCGGTGTTTGTCGCCGGTCAGCCGGATTCGGCCGAGACGCTCGCCCATGCCGGGGTCAGGCGGGCGGTCACGATATTGGCGCTGTCGCGCGATGATCAGCTCAACCTGCACACCACCCTGCTCGCCCGCGACCTCAACCCGGCGATCCGCATCGTTTTGCGCCAGTTCAATCGACGGCTGGCGCGCAAGATCGAACAGAACCTTCCGGACTGCTCGGTTCTGTCGCTGGCCTGGCATTCGGCCGCCACTTATGCCGCCGCAGCACTCGACCCCTCGTGCTTTCGCGGGTTGCAATTCCCGGATATCGACGGGCCGCTGACCGGCTTTGCCACCCGGATCGCGGCCGAATGCGGTATCGGCGGCGCCACGCTCGCCGAGGCCGAACGGGCGCTGTCGGCGCGCATCGTTGCGGTCGACGGAAATACCGCGCTCCGCGCCGATACGCTTATCGAGCCCCAAGCCGAACTCGTCGTTTACGGCGGGCTCGGTGAGTTGATCCGTTCGGCGCCGTATTCGCGGGGCGCGGCCGACGGCGCGGCGCCCGACCCGCAGCCGGGTTTTGCGTCGCACGGCGAGCGGCGCCGATTGCCGCGGTTCAACCCGATCTTGGTGCGGCTCGCGGCGGTGGCGCTGGTGGTTGTCGTCGCCGGCATTGCCTATTTTCGCGCCGTATTTGCGGATGGCTGGCTCGACGCTGCCTATTTCGTGATCGCGACCATGACAACCACCGGCTATGGCGACATTACGCCCGACCGCAACGACCCGGTCGAGGTTGTGGCCGCGATGCTGCTGATGCTGGCCGGGACCACCCTGACCGGGTTGTTCATCGCCTATGGCGCCTCGTTGTTGACGCGCGTCTATTGGGTCAGGATGCAGGGGCTGCGCCCCCTGCATCGGCGCGGACACATTATTGTTTGCGGCGCGGGCAGCATCGGCTCGGGGGTCATCGAGCTGTTGCTGGCGCAAGGCAAACGGCTAGTCGTCGTCGAACCGGCCCCCGACCCGGCGATCGTCGAACTCGCCCGCGAGCGGCGCTTTGATCTGCTGACCGGCGACGCCAGCCGCGATGAGACGCTCGATTTGTGCAATATCGGCGCGGCGCACAGCATTGTCGCGCTGACCAATGTCGATACGCTGAACCTCGAAATCGCGCTGGGCGCGCGCGCCCGCAATCCGGCGATGCCGGCGATATTGCGCATCGCCGAGGCGAGCTTTGCCGCTTCGATCGCGCGGCATTTCGGCTTTCAGACGACGTTTTCGGTTGCCGCCCTGGCCGCTCCGACCTTTGTCGGGCTGTCGCGATTTGCCGGCTCGCGCGGCCGGGTCGCGTTTGCCGGCCAGGAATTTGCGCTTGGCGAGTATGTCCTTGCCGACCATCGGCGGCCGACCCCGCCCGAGAACGCCATTCTGCTGGCCGTCACCCGCGACGGCGATTTCGCGCTGGCCAACGATTTTCGCGAGCTGAGATCCGGCCAGCGGGCGCTGGTGATGATGCCGCTCGCGCCGTTTCGCGCCGGCGCCGACACGCTTGCCGCGGCGGCCGAGCGGTTCCTGGCCAGCCGCTGAACGACCGGCTCCGGCTCAGAGGGCCAGTTCGCACCAGATCGGGGTGTGATCCGAGGCGCGTTCCTTGGCGCGCGGCCGCTTGTCGATCTCGCAGCCGACGATCCGGTCGGTCGCGTGCGGCGACAACAACAGATGGTCGATGCGCAACCCTTCGTCGCGGTTCCATCGCCCGGCCTGGTAGTCCCAGAACGTGTAACGGTGCGACTGGCGATGAAAGATGCGGTAGGCGTCGCTGAGGCCGAGATAAACAAGCGCGCGGAACCGCAGGCGCGATTCCAATTGGCACAAGGCGTCGTCGCGCATGACGACCGGGTCGAACACGTCGTCGGTGGGACAAACGTTATAATCGCCGGCGAGAACAAACGGGATTTCGCGCCGCAGCAGGTCGCGGGCGCGACGGATCAGTTCCTCCATCCAGGCGAGATTGTAGGCGAACCTGTCGGTGCCGATCGGATTGCCGTTGGGCAGATAGATCGAGGCCACCCTTACCGGTCCAAACGACGCTTCAATATAGCGGGCCTGGCTGTCGTCGGGCAGGCCGGGCAGGACACAAACAAGCTCCTCGGCCGGGCGTTTCGATATCAGCGCCACCCCGTTATAGGCGCGCTGGCCAATCGCCTCGACCCGATAGCCGAGCCCCTCCAATTCGAGACGCGGAAAGTCGGCGGGCAGGCATTTGGTCTCCTGCAGACACAGCACGTCAGGCTGCGCCTCCTCGATCCAGGAGACGAGATGGGGCAATCGCACCTTGACCGAATTGACGTTCCAGCTGGCGATTTTCACCGTCGCCGCCCGATTCAGCCGATCGAAAACGAGTTTCCGCAGCCGCAGGATGACGCCGCATTCGGGATTTTGACCTGAAACGAGGCGCCCATCATATCCTCGACAAAATCGATTTCGGCGCCGTTCAGAAGGTCGAGCGAGACCTCGTCGACAACAAGCCCGACCCCGTCGCGCTCAAACACGACATCGTCGGGATTGCGCTGCGCGTCGAAGCTGAAGCCGTATTTGAACCCCGAGCAGCCGCCGCCCGAAACCGCGATGCGCAGAAACGCGTGATCGGCCTGCTCCTGCCGCTTGAGTTCGGCGATGCGCCGGGCGGCGCTCGCGGTCAGGATCAC
>JAJPIH010000084.1 GCA_021324875.1 Alphaproteobacteria bacterium | reverse complement strand
CGCTCGCCTCGTAGCCGGCGGTCGAGATCTGGTTGGAGACGTCGGCGGCCGGGATCAGCCGCTCGGCCACCGAGACGCGGTAATCCGGCAGGAAAACGATTTTGAGCCGGCCCCGCGTCGCCGGATCGCCATCGATTGTGCCGGCGAGGTTGTTGATGAATTTGATGATCAGCTTGGCGAGCCGGTATGCGGGGGCCGCCTTGCCGGCAAAGAAGAAGGTCCGTGGCGCCGTGGCGAGATTGGGATTTTCCCGTAATCGGTTGTACAGAACAATGATGCGCAAGGCATTCAACAGCTGTCGCTTGTATTCGTGAATGCGCTTGATCTGGCAGTCAAAAATGGTCTCGGGATCGACCATGATCGCGCACGCGTTGTCGGCCCACTCGACAAAGCGTGATTTGGCGGCGCGCTTGGCCTGCATGAATTTTTCGCGGAAGGCGTGATCGTCGGCGAGGGGACGCAGCTTTTCGAGCTGATCGAGATCGGTCACCCAATCGGGGCCGATCGCCTCGGTGATCAGCCGCGCGAGATCGGGGTTGGCCGCCAGCAGCCAGCGCCGCGGGGTCACGCCGTTGGTCTTGTTGTTGAACCGCTCGGGGAACATTTCGGCAAAGTCGCTGACCGTCAATTTGCGCAGCAATGCGGTGTGGATGGCGGAGACGCCGTTGACGCTATGCGTTCCGACAATCGCCATATTGGCCATGCGCACCATTCGCTCGCTGCCCTCTTCAATCAGGCTCATGCGCGCGACCCGCGCCGCATCACCGGGTGCGCGGGCGCGGACCGCGTCGAGAAAACGGCGGTTGATCTCGAACACGATCTCAAGCTGTCGCGGCAGCAGCGATTCGAAATAGCGCAGCGGCCATTTTTCCAGCGCCTCGGGCAAGAGCGTGTGGTTGGTATAGGCGAGGCTCTTCTGGGTGATGTTCCAGGCGTCGTCCCAGCCGAGATGGGCCTCGTCAAGCAGGATCCGCATCAGTTCCGGGACCGCCAACGCCGGGTGGGTGTCGTTCAACTGAACCGCGACCTTGTCGGGGAACAGGCGCCAGTCGCCGTTGCGGCGGTGGAAGCGGCGGCACAGATCGGCAAGCGCGCAGGCCACCAAAAAATATTCCTGCACAAAGCGCAATGCCTGGCCGACCTCGGTACTGTCGTCGGGGTAGAGCACGCGGGTCAGGGTATTGGCGGCAAGACTGCCGACCAGCGCGCCGACAAAATCGCCCCGGCCGAATTCCTGAACGTCGAAATAATTGTGCGTGGCCGCCGCCCACAGCCGTAACGTGTTGATTGTCTTGCCGCCATAGCCGACGATCGGCCGGTCGAACGGGACGCCGATCAGGATCGACGGCCGATTGGGGACGATCTCCAAGCTGCCGCCCTGCGTCTTGAACGACGAGGCGAGCTTGATTTCGACGGCTTCGTGCGGACGCGGCACTTCCCATGGATCTTGCCGCTGCAGCCAATTGTCCGGCTCTTCGCGTTGCCAGCCGTCGACGATCGACTGGCGGAACATGCCGTATTCATAGCGCAGCCCGTAGCCCATTGCCGGCAGCTGCATTGTCGCCATCGAATCGAGAAAGCAGGCGGCGAGCCGCCCCAGCCCGCCATTGCCGAGACCGGCATCGGGCTCCTGTTCAAGGATGCCGAACCAGTCGAGGTCGCGGGCAAAGGCGGCGCGCCGCACATAGGGGTCGAGCAGCAGGTTGATGACGTTGTTGGCGAGCGAGCGGCCGAGCAGGAACTCCATCGACAAGTAGTAGACGCGCTTTGGGTTGAGCCGGTTATAGGTGCGCTCGGTGCGCACCCAGCGTTGCGACAACACGTCCCGGACCGAGCGCGCCGCCGCCTCGAAGCGTTCGCGTGCCCCGGCGGCCAACGGGTCGACGACGTCGTCGAACAGCAGATGCCGCTCGTAAAGCGCGTCGGCGCTGCCCGAGAACTGCACCGGTCCACAGCCATATTGGTCAAGGAGCTGGGAAAGCGGCGGCACCGGCAGAACCGTCTGCTGTGCGAGCTTGGATATTGCGTCCTCTGCCACGGCGTCCCCTCGCATCGGCTGGTCCTCGCGACGAGCGATCTTCGGCGCTTGTCGTTAACGCCGGATTGTGACCGGCTCATTTCATTCACGACAAATCGCGCGCCGGCCGCGTAGGTGCCGGCAAGCGCGCGCGGGCCCAGACGCGATAGCCGGCCGGTCGGTGGCCATGCGCGTGGCGCCGAGGCTTGTCCGCGTTGCAGACCGGCCCCTTGTCGTCGAAGAACCCGCCGCCGGGTCACCGGCCGGCCCGGCGGGGGGAGCGGTCTTGCGGCCGTGTTTTCGCGTCCGCGATCAGCGGCCGCAACGGGGATGCGTTTCGGCCGGGCTTGCGGCTTGCGCAACCGCATAGTCGTGCAGACCTTTGGCGTCGAGCGTGGTCGCCATTTTGAGGATGCCGGCGGCCTGCTGGCAGACGACGGCGGTCGGTGTGGCCCCCTGTTTGAGCGCGATCTCGTTGGCGAGGCTTGTGTTCCAGGCGTCGAACCGGGCTTGCGCATCGCGATAGCCCTCGCGCCGGAAGTGATTGATCATGATTTTTTGATAGCGGATGATCGCATCCTTGTTGCGTGCCCGAAATTCGCCATAGGCAAGGTCTCGGCACGCCGAGCTCACCACCATCAGATTTGTCTGGAACTTGATTGCCTGCTCGGCCTCCTGGTCGAGCGCCGAATAGCATCCCCCGTCGGCGGCAAGGGCCGCCGGCAACGACGCCGCCAGGCACGCCGCCGCCAGCGTAAGGATCTTTTTCATCGCGTCCCCCAACTAAACATGTGCGACATCGGCAGCATACGCGATCGCCAATCGGTTTCAAGAGAAACCAACACTTAATCGAAACGAATACGATATTCGCCAATAATAAGTCATAATGTGGTACAGAAAGCCCCTGTCAAATCCAACCCTTGATTGATCGCAGCGGCGCTGGGCGGGGATGCCGACAGAATCGCCAAGAGATGCGTAACAAAAGACTTGCGCGTTTGCGCAGAGCGGAGCGGAGAAAGCGCAGTGATGATCGCATTGTTCACGGATTTCGGGCTGGCCGGACCCTATACCGGCCAGGTCAAGGCGGTCCTGGCGCGGCAGGCTCCGGGAGTGCCGGTGATCGACCTGTTCGCCGACCTGCCCGCCGGCAGGCCCAAGCCCGCCGCCTATCTGCTGGCGGCTTATTCCCGCTGGTTTACTCCGCCGGTCGTGTTTGTGGCGGTCGTCGATCCCGGTGTCGGGAGCGCGCGGCGGGCGGTTGTGGTCGAGGCCGAGGGTCGGTTTTTTGTCGGACCCGAAAACGGGCTGTTCGAACTCGTGCTGCGACGCGCGGCAACCGCGCGTGCCTGGGAGATCGCCTGGCGGCCGCAAGCGCTATCGGCGAGTTTTCATGGCCGCGACCTGTTTGCTCCGGTCGCCGCCCGACTGGCGACGGCCGGCGCCGACGCGGCAACCCTGCAGACCACGGAAATCGCCCGGGTTGCGGCGTGGCCGGACGATCTTCCCGAAATCGTCTATATCGACCATTACGGCAATGCGATGACCGGGTTGCGCGCCGCGCTTTTGCCGACCGGTGCCGCGCTCGCGACCGGCGGGCGACGATTGCCGCGGGCCGGCACCTTTTCGGAGGTGCCGCCGGGAACCGCCTTTTGGTACGAAAATTCGAACGGCCTTGCCGAGATTGCCGTCAATCGCGGGCGGGCCGAGGCGGTGCTCGGCCTGCGGGTCGGCAGCCCGGTCGCCATCGTTTGACCGGTCGCCATCAGTATGGTCAAGCGAGACCGCCGCTCCGAACCCGCGGGGCGGAGCTCGCGCAGACGCCGCTAGTCGGCGATGTCGGCGGCTAGCGCCCGGGCGCGGGCGGCGGCTTCGCGCGCCATTTCCGCGCACAAACCGGTATAGGCGGTCGGGTCGAGCAGCTTGGCGATTGCCGGCGGGTCGAGATGCGTTGCCACTCGCGGGTCGGCCGCCAACAACTCGCCAAACGGCCGGTTCTCAACAAACGCCGCCTGGGCTGCGTCGTAAACGACGTCATGGGCGTGCTGACGGCCGATCACCTTCCCGAGATCGAGCATGACCGCCTCGGCCATGATCAGCCCGCCGCCAAGATCGAGGTTGCGGCGCATGCGTGCCGGGTCGAGCCGCAGGCCGCGCAAAACCTCGACCAGCCTCGCCAGCATATCCCCCATCGCGACCGCGGCGCGCGCCTCGGCGGCTTCCATGATCAGGCTGGTCGTGCGGTCGGCTTCGTGCTCGGTCTGCATCGCCTCCAGCGCCAGCGGGACCGCGGCGCGCACTTCCGCGGCGGCGGCGATGATGTCCTGACACAATTTGGGATTGCGCTTTTGCGGCATGGTCGAGCTGCCAACCGTGCCGGGCGGCACCGGCTCCTCGACCTCGCCATACTCGGTCTTCATCAAGGTGTAGATCTCGCGCGCGATTTTGCTGGCGGTCGCCGCGACGAGCCCGAACAGGCACAGATTCTCGGCCAGGTGGTCGCCGATCGTGCGCGCCGGCACCTGCATCGGCTGCATGCCCAGCTGGCGGGCAATCCCTTCTTGTACCCTCGGGCCCATGGCGCCGAGCGAGGCAAAGGTGCCGGCGCCACCGCCCAGCATCGCGACAAAAAGGCGGGGGGCGATTTGTCGAAACCGCTCGACATGGCGGATCATCTCGTCGATCCACACCGCCGGCTTGTAGCCGAACGTGGCCGGCACCGCATGCTGGCCGTGGGTGCGGCCGGCGATCGGCATGTCCGCGCCGCGCTCGGCCAACTCGGCCATCGCTTGCAGCGAGGCGCCGATCAGCCGCAGAAAGACCCGATGCGCCTGGCGCAATACCAGCAGGTCGCCGGTCTGGGTGATATTCTGGGTTGTCGCGCCCCAATGCACCCAGCCGCCATGCGGCTCGCCAACCACCCGTGAAAGCTCCCAGACGAGTGGCACGATGGTGTGGCCGGTGCGGGCAAAACCCTCATCGATGCGGGCGCGGTCGAGCAGCCCGAGCTGCGCCTTTTGCGCGATCGCTTCGGCCGCCGCGGCCGGGATGACGCCGAGTTCCGCCTCGGCCCGGGCAAGCGCGGCCTCGACGTCGAGCCAGGCCTGCCAGCGATTTTCGAGCGCATAGAGCGCGCGGATCCCGGGATCGGAAACTCGTGCGGCGGTTGGCAGTTCATCGCTCATGCCATCTCCTCTCCAGATCTGCGGCGAGGCGGCGGCGCCCTGCGGCACCCGCCAATGGCGACACGCGCCATCGCCGGAGCCGGGTGCCAATCGACCCGCGTCCACACCTCGGCGGCCCATGCTTGCGGCCCTTTTCGGGCCGTGAACATACTGCCGCAGGAAGTGCTGTCGGAAGAGGGCGGCCATGTCAGCAGAGGCCATTTCGATCGGGAGCAACAAATCGGGGGCGGCGACCGCGTGGCTCGCCGTTCCGGCGGCCGGCAGCGGCCCCGGGTTGCTGGTTGTCGAGGAGGATGCCGCCGCCCGCGCTCTCGCCGAGCTCTTTGCCGCCGAGGGCTATGTCGCGCTTGGGCTGCCGAGAGCGCCTTCCGCCGACTCCGCCGGCGCAGCGCTGGCCGCCCTGCGCGAGCGAGGAGAATGCACCGGTAAGCTTGCGGTTCTTGGCTGCGGCCCGGGGGCGGGCGCCGCCCTTGCCATGGCCGCGGCCGGGGGGGTGGAAGCGGTGATCGGCTATGACCCGCCGGCGGATGACGGCAATCTCGATTTTGCCGCGCGCGCCCCCTGCCCCCTCATGCTCCATTTCGCCGGCGACGGGCCGGCTGTCGCATCGGGCTGGCTGGAGCGGTTGAAGTCGCAATTGGCCGGCCGGGCCGAGGTTGCGCTTCACGTCTATCCGGCGGTTACACCGGGGTTCGAGCAGCGGCGCGGCGCCGGCGCCGAGCGGGCGGCGGCCGGGCTCGCCCATTCGCGCACGATAGCGTTGCTGCGCCGGGTGCTGGGTCCGCAATACGACCTCGAAAGCCTGTGGGAAGCGCATACCCGCTACGAATTCGAGACCCGCGACGTGGCCGCGACCATGGCGACGATGATCGCTGAACCTTATGTCAACCACATCCCGGTCATGACCGGCGGGGTCGGTCAGGCGGAATTGGCGCGCTTTTACGCCAACCATTTCATTCCGAAGTGCCCGGCCGATTTCACGATCGTGCCGATTTCGCGCACCGTCGGCGCCGACCGCATCGTCGACGAGATGCTGACCACCTTCACCCACGATGTCGAAATCGACTGGATGCTGCCCGGGGTGCCGCCGACCGGGCGCCGGGTCGAGATCGTGGTGGTGGCGATCGTCGGTTTTCGCGGCGACAAGCTCTGGCATGAGCATATCTATTGGGACCAGGCGAGCGTCCTGGTTCAGATCGGGCTGCTCGACCCGGCCGGCCTGCCGGTCGCGGGCGCCGAGACCGCGCGCAAGGTCGTCGACGAAGCCCTTCCATCGAACACGTTGATGCGGCGCTGGGCGGAGAGCGCGCCGGCGGCCGAGCGGTGATGCCTGCCTCCCGCAGCGGCCGGCCACCCGCGGGCTGCGCAAAACCCTGCGCTTAACCGAATGGGCAAATTTTGCGGTCAAAATCATGTGGCGGCTGGTTGCCGGCGGGGTTGGCTGCGGGCCTACCCGATGGACCCCGATGTGAGGCGCGGCATGAAGCGAATATGGAAACGGTCGAGGAGGGCGGCGGGCGCCGTTTCCGGGCGGCCATGTCGTCGCTGAGCGTCGCCATCATCGTCTTCGCTGCTGTGGTCGCCGGCGCGGCGCTGGGGATGGGTCTTGCCTATCGGCTGCCCGAGCCGCACCGCTCGGCGGATTCGCACGATGCCGTAAAACTCGCCGCCGGCATGTTGTCGGTGCTTGCCGCCCTGGTGCTCGGGCTTTTGCTGGCCAGCGTCAAGAATGCGTTTGACACGACCGACGCGCAGATCCGCACATTTGCCTCGACCTTGATCCTCCTCGACCAGACCCTCGCCGATTACGGGCCCGAGACCGCCGCAGCACGGACGATGCTGCGCGATTACACGGCTCGTGCCCTCGCCGACAACTGGCCCGCCGACCGCGCGCAACCGGTCGTGATGGAGGATGTCGAGGCCGGCAAATTGCTCGATGGGGTGCGCCTTGCCATTTTGCGCCTGCCGGGTGAGACGGCGCGTCGCGAGCAGCTGCGCGCCCAGGCTGCCGGCCTCGTCGAGGATGCGTTGAAAACCCGGTGGCTGCTGATCGAGCGCGCCGAGCGCTCGATCCACCCGTTTTTCCTCGAAATCCTGACCGCGTGGATTGTCCTGATCTTTGTCAGCTTCGGCTATAACGCGCCGCGCAACGCGACGGTGGCGACGAGTTTTGTGCTCAGTGGCGCGGCGCTGGCCGCCTGCCTGTTCCTGATCGACGAGATGGACACACCGTTTGAGGGGCTGATCACGGTCTCGGCGATGCCGATGCGCAATGCGCTTGCCCATATGCTGCCGGCGGAAGCGCCCGGCCGCGCGCCATAGGCTGCACGGCAGGGCGGCGGGAAGCGAGCCCCGCGGCTTGCGACAAAACCCGACCGCGGATGCTATGGTGCTCCGAACCAGAGAGGATTGCGTGTTGAGCCGAGGAACGCCGATGACTGCGACGAGCGCCTCCAACCTCGATCTCGCGGCCGCGCTCGCCGAGGCCGAGCAGCACTATCGCGCCGCCAACCCGAAAAGTCTCACGCAGCACCGCTTGGCCTGTGCGGCAATGCCGGGTGGCAATACCCGCGCCTCTATTCATGTCGACCCGTTTCCGCTGACCATCGTGCGCGGCGAGGGGGCGCGGCTGGTGGATCTCGACGGGCATGAATACACCGATTTCCTGAGCGAGTTCACGGCCGGCATCTACGGGCATTCGCATCCTTCGATCCGCCGCGCCATCGAGGAAGCGTTGGCCGGCGGGATCAATTTCGGTGCGGTCAGCGAGATCGAAGCCCGGTTTGCGGCGGCGCTCTGCGCCCGTTTTCCGTCGCTTGAACTGGTGCGTTTCACCAATTCCGGGACCGAGGCCAATTTGATGGCGCTGAGCGCGGCCCGAGCGATCACCGGGCGGTCCAAGATCCTGGTCTTTGGCGGCGGTTATCACGGCGGCGTGTTCTATTTTCGCGGCCAAGGCAGCGCGGTCAATGCGCCGTTCGATTACCTCGTCGGCCGCTACAACGATCTTGCGGCGATCGAGGCGCTGGTTCGCCCCCACCGGCACGAGCTGGCGGCGATCCTGGTCGAGCCGATGCAGGGAACGACCGGCTGCATTCCGGCCGAGAGGCCGTTTCTGGCCGGGCTGCGAGGGCTTGCCGACGAGACCGGGGCGGTGCTGATCTTTGATGAGGTGATGACCTCGCGGCTCGCCCCGGGCGGTCTGCAGGAGGCGCTGGGCATCCTTCCCGATCTGACCACGCTTGGCAAATATCTCGGCGGCGGCATGAGTTTTGGCGCCTTTGGCGGCCGCGGCGAGCTGATGGCACGCTTCGATCCGCGGCGCAAGGACGCCTTCCAGCATGCCGGCACCTTCAACAACAATCTGTTGACGATGAATGCCGGCTATGTCGGCCTGACCGAGGTCTACACCCCGCCGCGGGCGCGCGCGCTCAATCAATGGGGCGAGGATTTGCGCGAGCGGCTCAATGCGATCGCGCGTCGGACCGGGCTGGCGATGCAATTCACCGGCCGCGGCTCGATGATGTCGGTGCATATGACCGATCGGCCGATCCGCTCGGAAGAAGACGCGGCTCGGGGCAACGCCGGGTTGCGCGACCTGTTCTGGTTCGATTTGCTCGCGGCCGGCATCTGGTTTGCCAAACGCGGGATGTTCGCGCTGTCGATCGCGCTCGACGAGGCCGATGCCGACCAACTCGCCACTGCTGTCGAGGAGTTTGCCGCGCTGCGCGCGCCGCTCTTTGCGCAGGCGGCGGCGGTTTGAGGGCCGGTGATGCCGGCGTCGCGCGAGAGGGCTCACGCGGCGGCGAACGGGTGGCGGTCAACCGCGGGGCGGAACTGCCGTTAAAATGTTTGCCGCTGAGGCGGTTCGGGCGAAACCCGCGCGGTGGCGGCGTCTCGGGCCTTTGCCCCGCGGGCGGGCTTGGCAGCGGAACCAAAACCAAGCCCTGTTGTTGTCTTAACGGCCCGGGCGATGGCGAGGCAATAGCCGAAACCGAGCGGTGTTGCGCGTGACCGCCGAGCGGCCGAAGTTGACAATCACATCGCCGGCCTCTCCGGCGAGGCCGGGGTCTGCGTGTTCTCGAAGTCTCTCCGCCGCGTGTCCGGGACCAACCCGCGATTTCCAAACACGATGACCAACCCGCCTCAAACCGAGTTGTCTGGCGAGACGGTCCGTCTCCTGCGCGGCACCGACTGGTCGCGAACGCCGCTTGGCGCCCGGGAAACCTGGCCGCAAAGCCTCAATCTCGCCGTCGCAATGGTCCTCGCCTCGGGTTTCCCGATGGCGGTGCAGTGGGGCCCGGAGTTGGTGTTGATCTACAATGACGCCTATGGGGCAATCCTCGGCGACAAGCATCCGCAGGCTTTCGGCCGGCCATTGCGTGAGGTCTGGGCGGAAATTCACGCCGAACTCGGCCCGTTGAACGAAGCGTTCCTGCGCGGCGAGCGGGGGACCTATTTTGCCGCCGACCATCCCTGGGCGATCCGCAGCCGAACCCCTTTTCCCGAACCGACGCGGCTCGCCGTCAGCTACAGCCCGATCCCTGACGCGGCCGCACCAAGCGGTATTGGCGGGGTGTTGGCCGCCTGTATCGGAACCGCTGCGCGCAACCGCAACCCGCCGGCGCCGCACGTGCTCGAACGGTGGCTCGAAAGCGGGATCGCGGCGCGGGTTCGCGACCGCATCTGGGAACTCTCGGAGGATCTGCTCGGCCTGTCCAATTTCGACGGCTACTTTATCAGCGTCAATCCGGCGTGGACCCGTCTGCTCGGCTGGAGCGAGGACGAAATCACCGGCATGCATGTCGACGAACTGCGCCATCCCGAAGACCAAGCGCAGTCGATAGCGGCTCGCCGCACCCTCGCCGACGGCGCGCCGAGCGTCCGCCTCGAGAACCGGTTCCGTCACAAGGACGGATCGTGGCG
>JAJPIH010000112.1 GCA_021324875.1 Alphaproteobacteria bacterium | reverse complement strand
CGCCATCATGAATTGGCGCCGCTCTATTCGGTAAAGCGTTTGTTTGTTCAACGGCGTGCGGTCAAGGGGATCGGCGAGGCGGAGGCGGCGGCGATCGACGGCCCGGCCCTGGCCACCGCCCTCGACGACGCGATGGGCGGCCCGCTCGGCGATCTCGCCCGGTGGGAACGGCGCTACGCCGAACATGTCGCGGCGTGGCTCGACGACGAAGCGGCCAACCAGGCGCGGATCGATATGGCGCAGCGTTACGCGGCCTGGGCGACGCTGGCGCCGCAAGGCCGCCGCAAGCATCGCAGCGGCGTGTTGTTCAAGATTCCGCATCGCCTCGACATGAACCGTCTGGTTCCGGTCGAGACGATCGAAATCGACGGGGTCACGATGCTGCGCCTGCCCGAGGCGGAATGGCGGCGGCGCGAAGGTTTTGCCCTGACCGACCGCGGCACCGACCTGACCGGCGCGCTCGACCAGGCCAATTACTGCATCTGGTGTCACAACCAGGGCAAAGACAGCTGCTCAAAAGGATTGAAAGAAAAGGATGGGGCGTTCCGCAAAAGCGTGTTTGGCGTGACCCTTGCCGGCTGCCCGCTCGAGGAAAAGATTTCCGAAATGAACCTCGTCAAGGCCCGCGGTTGGGGTCTTGGCGCGCTCGCAATCGTCGCCGTCGACAACCCGATCTGTGCGGCGACCGGCCACCGCATTTGCAATGATTGCATGAAGGCGTGCATCTATCAGCGGCAGGATCCGGTCGATATCCCGCAAATCGAGACCCGCACCCTCAAAGACGTGCTGGCCTTACCCTGGGGTTTCGAGATCTATTCGCTGTTGACCCGCTGGAACCCGCTCAACCTGCGCCGTCCGTTGCCGCGGCCCGAAACCGGCCACAAGGTGCTGGTGGTCGGCCTCGGCCCGGCCGGGTTCACGCTCGCCCACCACCTGATCAATGACGGACATTTTGTCGCCGCCGTCGACGGGCTCAAGATCGAGCCGTTGCCTGCCGAGCTTTCCGGTGTCCGGCCCGATGGGACCCGCGTGCCGTTTCACCCGATCCGCGACACGGCAAGCCTCGTCGATCGCCTCGACGACCGGGTCATGGCCGGGTTTGGCGGGGTCGCCGAATACGGCATCACGGTTCGCTGGGACAAGAATTTCCTGAAGATCGTGCGTCTGCTGCTCGAGCGCCGCAGCCTATTCGCAATGTATGGCGGGGTGCGCTTTGGCGGCACCCTGACGATCGAGAGCGCGTTTGCGCTCGGTTTTGACCATGTGGCGCTGTGCGCCGGCGCCGGGCGCCCGACCGTGATCCAAATGCCGAACAATCTCGCGCCGGGGGTGCGCCAGGCTTCGGATTTTCTGATGGCTCTGCAGCTGACCGGGGCCGCCAAGACCGCCAGCATTGCCAATCTTTCGGTGCGGCTGCCGGTGGTCGTAATCGGCGGCGGGCTGACGGCGATCGACACCGCAACCGAGTCGCTCGCCTATTATCCGGTGCAGGTCGAGAAGTTTCTTGCGCGCTACGAAATCCTCGCCGCCGAGCGCGGCGAGGCCGCGGTGCGCAGCGAATGGAGCGCGGCCGAATGCGAGGCCGCCGACGAATTCATCGCCCATGGCCGGGCATTGCGCGCCGAGCGCGAGGCCGCCCGCCGTGAGGGCCGCCCGCCGCGTATCGCCGCATTGCTGACCGGGTGGGGCGGGGTCACGATCGCCTATCGCCGCCGGCTGATCGATGCGCCGAGTTACACGCTGAACCACGAAGAAGTCGCCAAGGCGATGGAGGAGGGCATCCGTTTCGCCGAAATGCTGACCCCGGTCGCGGTCGAGGTTGACGCGTTCGGCCAGGCCAAAGCGCTGCGGCTGACACGGCCGGCCGCCGAGCCCGGGGCCAAGGGCGAAGAGGTCGTCTTGCCGGCCCGCACAATCCTGATCGCCGCCGGCACTCAGCCCAACACCGTGCTGGCGCGCGAGGACCCCGACATATCACGCTCGACGGCCGCTATTTCCGCGCGCTTGACGAAGACGGCAACCCGGCCGTCGCCGAGCGGGTAGCCAAACCCGGCGCCGTGCGGGTGTTGACCCATCTGCGCGAGGACGGTCGCGCGGTCAGCTTTTTCGGCGATCTCCACCCGAGCTTTTCCGGCAATGTGGTCAAGGCGATGGGCGGCGCGACCCTGGGCTATCCGGTGGTCAGCCGGATGCTGGCCAAACGCCCGGCCGCGGCGCCGACCCCGGCCGAACTGCGCGCCCGGCTCGACGACGAGTTGCGGGCGCGGGTGCATGCGGTCATTCGCCTGACCCCGAAGATCATCGAGATCGTTGTCAAGGCGCCGATGGCGGCGCGCGCCTTCAAACCCGGCCAGTTCTACCGGTTGCAGAATTACGAGACCCTGGCCGCCCGGGTCGACGACACGACGCTGGCGATGGAAGGGCTGGCGCTGACCGGTGCGGCCGTCGACAGGCAACAGGGATTGTTGTCGACGATCGTGCTCGAAATGGGCGGTTCGTCCGATTTATGCGCATTGCTGAAACCCGGCGAACCGGTCGTGCTGATGGGCCCGACCGGCGCACCGACCGAGACGCCGGCCGGCGAGACCGTGTTGCTGGTCGGTGGCGGGCTCGGCAATGCCGTGCTGTTCTCAATCGCCGCCGCACTCAGGGCGCAGGGCTCGCGCGTGCTGTATTTTGCCGGCTACAAGACCATCGCCGACCGCTACAAGGTCGAAGAGATCGAGCGCTCCGCCGACAGTGTGGTGTGGTGCTGCGACGAGGCGCCGGGATTTGCCCCCGG
>JAJPIH010000012.1 GCA_021324875.1 Alphaproteobacteria bacterium | reverse complement strand
TTCGAAGCCTCGATCGAGAAACTGCCGGCATGCACGCGAAAGATCAAATCGATGATGTCCCTGAGCGGGATGTCATCGTGATGCGGACCGTGGTGACTGCCCCAGCAGACATGCAGCCGCACCCTTTCTTTCGGGATCCCGGCAAGGGCGTGGTTTAGCGCATCGACCCTGAGCACAGCATAGCGGCGGTATTCGGGTAAAGTGATCTCCGGCAGGCAATTCCACCCGTCGGGCAAGTCTGGATCGTCGATCTGGAGTAACAGGCCGGCGTCGACGATGGCGCGGTATTCCTCGCGCATCACCTCGGCGATCGCAAAGACGAATTCTTCGTCGGTCTTGTAGTATTCTTTGGCAAGCCAATGCTCGATCGTGCCCGGCGTATTGGCCGACAGGAAGGCCTCGGCGACCCCGACGCCAGCGAGAGCCGCCTTGAGATTGGCGATGTCGGCCGCGATTTCGGCCGCCCCGATACAGCGCAGCGGTTCGACGCATACCGGCATCGTCGGCGGACCCAGCGGGCGGGCGCGCGGGTGGGCGACAAAATATTCGGCAAATTTGGTCTCGTCACGGGCAGTTATGCTGAGCCGGCGCGGACCGGCCGACGGCCGCTCGATATAGCCGGCGATGCGCCCGCGCACGTAATCGGTAAAATTGGTCTTCGACAATTCGCCGTCATTAACACTGTCGAGGCCGCATTCGGCCTGCTGCCGCACCACCGCCGCCACCGCCTCTTTTAAGCGCTGGTCGAGGCGGGCGGCGTCATAGGCCTCGCCGCGCGCCTTGGCCGCGACGAGGTCGCGCAGATCGGCCGGACGCGGAAGCGACCCGGCATGGGTGGTCATGATCCGCTCGCGGCTGTAAAGCATCGGTGCCTCCCGGTTGTCGTCGATTTTGCGCAGACTGCAGATTGTGAGATAACCCTCCGCGAAGGGTAAAGGGGGATGACGATGAGCGACCGCGTTTCATCTTCGATCGGCTTGCATCGTCCGGCCTGGATTGACGAATTCCGCGCCTTCATCATGCGCGGCAACGTCGTCGATCTCGCCGTCGGCATCATCATTGGCGCCGCCTTTACCGGCGTCGTCAACAGCCTTGTCAAAGACATCCTGACGCCGCTTCTGGGTTTGCTGTTTGGCGGCATCGACTTCACCAATGTCTTTGTAACTCTGAAAGGCCAGCCCGCGCCGACCTTGGCCGAGGCGCAAAAAGCCGGAGCGGTCACCTGGAATATTGGTCTCTTCCTCAACACGGTGATCCAGTTTCTGATCGTCAGTCTCGCGATCTTCTGGCTGATCAAGGTGCTCTCGCGGTTCCATCGGCGCGAGGAGGCGCCGCCGCCGGCGCCGCCGAAAAGCGAGGTTTTGCTTGAGGAAATTCGCGACCTGCTGGCCGAAAAGCAACGCTAAGGGCGAACCAACCGTCAATTTGGCGTGGCGGGCACACCGCCTCGCCCGGTCGGAAAACGTGATTGCCGCCGTCTCGGCACGCCGCCAAAGCGACCGTGTCGAGGAGTTAACCCGCGGGCTTGAGCCGGCCGTCCTCGAGCACCACGATCCGGTCGAGGCGGCGCGCAAGTTCGAGATTGTGCGTGGCGATCAAGGCGGCCAGGCCGGTGCGGCGGGCCAATTCGATTAGCGTGTTCATGACCCCCTCGCCGGTCGCGTGGTCGAGATTGCCGGTCGGCTCGTCGCCGAGCAGGATCCGGGGATCGTTGGCCAGGGCGCGCACAATTGCCACGCGCTGCTGCTCGCCGCCGGAGAGCCGCGCCGGCCGGTGTCCAGCGCGCGCCGCCAATCCGACGCCGGCGAGCAATTCGGCGGCCTTGGCGCGGGCGCGGGCGCGGGTGGCGCCGGCGATCATCTGCGGCAGCATCGTGTTCTCGAGCGCTGAAAACTCGGAGCAGATGGTGGAACTGGTAGACAAAGCCCAGTTCCGAGCGACGCAACAGGGTCCGACGCTCGTCCGACAAGCCGCCGCACTCGGCCCCGCCGATCAGCACCTCGCCGCCATCGGGGCGTTCGAGAAGACCGGCGACGTGCAGCAATGTCGACTTGCCGGCGCCCGACGGCCCGACCAGCGCGACGATCTCGCCCGACCACAACGCAAGGTCGATGCCGTTCAGAACAACGAGTTCGCTGCCGCCGGTGCGGTACACGCGACGCACATTGCGCAATTCCAACGCCGGCACGGTCGGCGCGGATGGCGCGGGCCGATCGCTCGTGGTTCCCGAAAGCGGCGGGGGCCCGAGGCGAGCCTCCGCGGGCGCGGCCGCCGCGCAGACCTCTGCCGCGCGAGGGGGCGCGCCGGTGGGCGCGCCATTGATCGAGAACGGGTTTCTCACAAGCAGGTCCTGCGCACACCCTCACTCATAGCGCAGCGCTTCGACCGGATCGAGGCGGGCGGCACGCCATGAGGGGTAAAGGGTCGCCAGAAATGACAGCGACAGCGCCATCGCCACGACGGCGCCGACCTCGTTCCAATCGATGCGCGCCGGAATGCGGGTGAAGAAATAAATCCCCGCCGAAAACAAGTTGACGCCGACGATATTCTGCACGAATTCACGGATCGCTTCGATATTTTGCGTAAAGACGACGCCGAGGACAAGGCCGGCCAAGGTGCCGACGACGCCGATGCTGGCGCCGGACAGCATGAAAATGCGCAGCACCGACCCGCGCGAAGCGCCCATCGTGCGCAGGATGGCGATGTCACGGCCCTTGTCCTTAACCATCATGATCATGCTCGAAATGATGTTAAAAGCGGCGACGACGATGATCAGGGTCAGGATCAAGAACATCACGTTGCGCTCGATCTCGACGGCGTTGAACAGGCTGGAATTGGCTTGCTGCCAATCGACGATACGAACGCGGCCGTCGAATGCCGCGGTAATCGCGCCGCTCTGTTGCCAAACCCGGTCAGGATTGGCGACGAAGACTTGCAGATAACTGACCGCGTCGGGCACACGAAAGAAAATCTGGGCGGCGCTCAATGGCACATAAATGAAACTATTGTCGTATTCATACATGCCGACATTGAACAGCGCCGCGACATGGTAGGTCTTCAGGCGCGGCATCGTACCGAAAACGGTGGCGGTGCCTTGCGGCGAAATCACGGTCACCGCCCCGCCGACGGTGACCCCGAGCCGCAGCGCCAACCGATAACCTATGACAATCCCGTCATCGTTAAAATCGGCCAGCGAGCCGCCGATAATATGGTCGGAGACAAGATGCAGGGCGCGCAAATCTTCAGGACGAACCCCGCGCACCAAGGCGCCGGCGGCACCGCGGTCGGTGGTCGCCATGACCTGGCCCTCGACAATCGGAATGGCGGCCTGCACCCCGGGGATCGCGCTGATTTTTTTGGCCGCCGCTGCGTAATTGGCGAGCGGTCCGCTTTCGGCATAAACCCCGAGCGCACCATTGAGGCCGAGAATGCGGCCCAACAGGTCGGCGCGAAAGCCGTTCATGACCGA
>JAJPIH010000027.1 GCA_021324875.1 Alphaproteobacteria bacterium | reverse complement strand
TCGCCAAACAGCTCCATCCGGACCTCAACCCGGGCAAACCCGAGGCGGAAGAGCGGTTCAAGGCGGTGTCGGCCGCTTATGATCTGCTGTCCGACCCTGAAAAACGCAGCCGTTACGACCGCGGCGAGATCGACGAGACCGGCGCCGAGCGGCCGCGCTACTCATATCGTCCGTTCGCCGAAGGAGCCGAGGGCTGGCGGTACCAACCCGAAGGCGAGATGGATCTCAACGATCTGGAAGACCTGTTCGCCGCGTTTGGTTCCCGCGGCGGTTGGCAGCGAAGCCGGTCCGGAACCGGGTTCGGGGAACAGATCCGGATCCGCGGCCAGGATCGCCATTTCAGCCTGACGATCGACTTTATTAAGGCGGCGACCGGCGACAAGCAGCGGATATCGCTTGCCCCGAATGAGTGGCTCGACGTGACGATCCCACCGGGGATCGAGGACGGCCAAGTGTTGCGCCTGCGCGGCAAGGGGGGCGCCGGTCTGGGCGGCGGCGAGCCCGGTGACGCGCTGATTGAAGTCCGGGTCGCAGCCCATCCGCTGTTCAGGCGCGAGGGGGACAATATCCGCCTCGAACTGCCCGTCAGTTTGGCCGAAGCCGTATTGGGGGCGCGCGTGGAGGTGCCGACCGTGACCGGACCGGTTACCGTGACGATCCCCAAGGGCTCGGATACCGGCACCGTGCTGCGTCTGCGCGGTAAGGGCGTGCAGCGTCCCCGCAACCCGGGCGACCAACTGGTGACCCTGAAGGTCGTGATTGGTCATTCGAACGATGCTGAACTTGCGGGATTTCTCGAAAGATGGGCACCCCGTCATCCCTCCGACCCGCGCCGCGAGACGCCGCGTTGATGCTGACGCTCGACGAACTCTTGACCCGCCTGAACGGCCTCGAGCGCAGCGAGATCTGGCGCTGGGTGGAGAACCGCTGGGTTGTCGCCGAGCGACAAGGTGATACGCTGCTGTTTCGCGAGGTCGATGTCGCGCGCATCGAGCTCATTCGCGAAATCCGCCGTGACTTTGCCATTGAAGACGAAGCCGTGGCGCTGATCCTCGGCCTTCTCGACCAGGTCTATGGATTGCGCCGGCAGCTGCGGCGGCTCTGCGACGCCCTCGCCGCACAGCCGCAAGAGGTCCAAGAAGCGGTCCGTCGGGCGCTGCCGCCGTCACGCTGAGCCGCGCCGCTTTGCCTACAACGTCTGAAAGCGGGCGCGGGCGGCGTATTCAATAGCGACCGCGGTCAGCCGCTCGATCTCCAAGCGGTCGCGCAGCAATTCCAAAATCCGCAGCTCCTCCTGGGTCGCCGCGCGGTCGGTGGCGACGAGATCGCACGCGATCGCATAAGCGGTCTCGCGCAGTTTTGGCGGCAACCCGATTTTGATCGCCTGCAACGTCGCATCGAGGCCGTTCTCCCCGCTCATCAGCTCGGCGCAATCGTTGAACAGTACCGGCAGATCGGCCTTGTCGAAATCCTCGAAAATCGGCAGATGACCAACAATTTCAGCAAAGGCATGGAGCTCTGAATCAGGCAGATTGCGGTCGGCCGCCGATACGATGACCATCGTGTAGATCAGCGCGCGATGGTGGTCGAGCATGCGGTCTCCCCTGAATGTCGAGCGGTGAAAGTCCCGAACCGGGCTTCCTCTGTCAAGCCGCAGGTCGTCCACCGAGAAAGCGCGCGGTCTCGGCAACGACGGCCGCCAAGGGCAGCCGCGCGACCGCAACGCCATCGGGAAAGGCGGCCAACAGGCGCGATGGCAGGGCGCGGTCAAGTATGACAAAAATTCCCCGGTCGTCCGCACGACGGATCAGGCGCCCATAAGCCTGCCGCAACCGCAGCCGGGCGAGCTGGTCGGAATATTGTGCGCCGCCAAACGCAGTCTGGCGCATGCGGCAGAGGATATCAGGGCGTGGCCATGGCACACGGTCGAAGACGATCAGCCGCAACGCCCGCCCCGGCACATCGACGCCATCGCGGATCGCATCGGTACCGAGCAGGCAGGAATCCTCCTCAGCGCGGAAAATCTCGACGAGGGTGGCGGCCGACATCGCATCCACATGTTGGGCCAGCAGCAAGATGCCCCGCGCTTCGAGCGCCGGAGCGATGCGCTGATGGACCGCCCGCAACCTGGCAATCGCGGTGAAGAGCCCGAGCCCTCCGCCGCCGGCGGCAACAAACAGATGGGCGTAACCGGCCGCCAGCTGGCCGATGTCGTCGCGCGGAATATCGGTGACGACAAAAACTCGGGTTTGCGTGCGGTAGTCGAAGGGCGAGGCAAGGCGCGACGCGACCGGCCGAACCGCGAGCTGGCGTAGGCCGGTCGTCGCTTCCGCGGCGCGCCAGGCGCGCTCGCTATCGGGTTCGCCATCAGTCAGCGTCGCCGAAGTCACGACCAGCCCGTGGGCCGGGCGCGCAATCCACTCGGCGAACGGGATGCCGGGGTCGATCCAGCTGCGCGTGATCACGACGTCGGTTTCGAGCCCGTCACTGCGTTCGAGCGAAAACCACTCGGCTGTTTGCGCCTGCGGCGGCAGCGGAAGATCGTGTAACATCCGGCTCCATGCCGCCAATTGGTGGTCGGCGCGCCGTTCGAGACCGCGCACCACCGCGTCGATTCGCTGGCGCACAAACGGTTCGGGAGGGTTCTCCGGATCCTCCAAGGTCCGGCGCAAGGCTGCCGCCAGACGATGCAACCCCGCCGCGAGCCTGTCGAGTGCGGCTGCCAAGGGCAGCGCGATTTCGATCAATCCCGGGGATGGCGGCCGCGCGTCGGCCTCGAGTCCGTAGCCGGCATCGGCAAGCGACGCTCTGGCCAGCACGTGCTGCCGAACGACGGCCAGCAAACGCTCAAAAAGCTGCACGCCCCGGCCGCCCGCAACCCGCTGCGCCCAACCGTCGGCCGGCAAAACCCGCGACGCGGCGAGCACCTCTTGGAGGGCGCGAGCGGCATCCTGATCGCCTTCGACGAGATCGCCGATACGCCGAGGCAAGCCGCGCGCCCGCGACCTCGCGCCCCCCTCGGCGCCGGCGATCCAGCGTCGCAACTCCCGGCCTTCGCGTCCCGACAATCGTATCGAAAAAGCGTTGTCGGCGGCTTCGAGCAGATGATGGCCCTCGTCGAAAATATAGCGCGTCGGCACGGTCGCATCGTCGAGCCCGCCTAAGGCGGCCTGCGCCATGACCAGGGCATGGTTGGCGACAACGATGCGGGCGTGACGCGCCGCGCGGACGTTTTTTTCGACAAAGCAACGCCGGAAATGCGGGCAGGCGGCATGAACGCATTCACCGCGGCGGTCGGCGAGCGCCGCGACGCGGCCGCGGCCGAGCAGCTCGCCCAGCCAGCCGGGAAAATCGCCGGCGATGAGGTCTCCCGACCCGGTCGCCACAATCCACCGCGCCACAAGACCAAGCAAAACCGAGCTCGGACCTTGCCGAGTGGCGGCCCCCATCACCGCTTCCTCGTAGTTCAACAGGCAAAGAAAGTTCTCTCGGCCTTTGCGCACCACGACCCGGCGGCGCTTGTGCGCCGGGTCGGGATAGAGGCGGTCAAGCTCGGCGAAAATCTGGGTCTGTAAATTTCGGGTGAAGGTCGAGATCCACACCGACCCGCGGTTCTTTTCCGCCCACAGGCTGGCGGCGGCAATGTAACCCAAGGTCTTGCCGACGCCGGTTCCAGCCTCCGCAAGCACGGCTTTTGGGCAGTCGGGGGCGTCGCGAGGGGCGAAGGCCGGCGTGATCGCCGCGGCGTAATCGAATTGCTGCGGCCGCGGCTCAGCGCCGGAGCCGAGCAATCGCGCCAAGCGAGCGCGCGCCTCTGCCGCCGTGACCGGCTCGTTGCTCGGCGGCGGTGCGGGGGCCGTTTCGGACCAATCTGGAAGTCTCAGCCAGGCTCGCATGCCGGCGGCCGATCGACGCGCGGCGGCGTCGGCGGGCGGCAACGCGGCGAGGACCGCTTGCGCCCACAGCCAGCCACCGCGGGCCATCGCCTCGGCCACCGCCCGGATATCGGGATCGGGTTCGGCAATCAATGCCTCGAGCAAGGCCCGCGTCGCCGTGACCAGCGAGAGGCAGGCCTCGGTGGGCCGCTGCGGCGCCGGCAGCCCGAGGGCCTCGGCTACCCCCCGCGGCGTCGGCACGCAGAAGCGAACCGGATGCACAAAGGCGAACAGTTCGAGGATATCGAGCGCGGTAAGATCCGGTGCGCCCAAGCGGCGCATCGTTGCCGCCGCATGGCACAGGATCGGCGGCTCGCTCTCGATACGACGCACCGCCTCGGCCGCAGAAAGCGCCTCGATCTCGCCCTCGGGAGAGAGCCAGGCAACCTCGCGAAAGCCGGCGACCAGGGCCGGCGCGTGCGGCAACCAGACGGTTCCCATCGGCTCGCTGCGGCGTTGCGAAATTCCCCATCTCTAACACAGCTGACGGGCCTATAACCGCCACGACGATTGCTGTTGCGGCGGGCGATGGCCGACCTCTATCCGATCCTGCGGCCGTTGTTGTTCCGGTTCCCCCCGGAAAGCGCCAACGTTTTCTGCCTCAGTCTGCTGCGCTGCGGGGTCGGGCGCATCCTGACCGGCGGCAGCGCACCCGACCCGCCGATTCTCAATCAGCGGCTTTGGGGTCTTGATTTTCCGAACCCGATCGGGCTTGCCGCCGGTTGCGACAAGGATGCGGCCGCGCCCGACGCATTGTTGCAGTTGGGCTTTGGATTTGTCGAGACCGGGACTGTGACGCCGCGCCCGCAGCCAGGCAATCCGCGACCACGCCTATTCCGCCTCGACGAGGATCGGGCAGCGGTCAACCGCATGGGGTTCAACAGCGGCGGGCTCGATTTGACAGTCAAGCGGTTGGCCCGACGCCACCGCGCCGGAGGGGTCGTCGGGGTCAATCTCGGCAAGAACCGCGACAGCGCCGACGCCGCCGCCGACTACCGGGAGGGGATTACGCGCGCCGCCGCGCTCGCCGATTACCTCGTCGTCAATATCTCTTCGCCGAATACGCCGGGCCTGCGCGCTCTCCAGGGGCGCGCGCAATTGGATGCGCTTCTGCGGGAATTGGTTCTAGCGCGGGATGCGACCGGCATGCGCGTACCGTTGCTGCTGAAAATCGCCCCCGATCTCAGCGCCGCGGAGGTGCGGGACATCGCTGAGATCGTGCTTGCGAACCGCATCGACGGGGTGATCGTCGCGAACACAACCGTCGCCCGGCCTGGCACCCTGCGCAGCCGCCACGCCGGCGAAACGGGCGGCCTCAGCGGTGCACCACTGTTTGCCGCATCGACTGCGCTGTTAGCCGAGTTTTATCGGTTAACCGGAGGCCGGCTGCCCCTGATTGGCGTGGGTGGAGTGGCCAGCGCCGCCGATGCCTACGCCAAGATTCGCGCCGGCGCCAGTCTGGTCCAGCTCTACACCGCGCTCGCTTTCGAGGGTCCGGCGCTGATTGGCCGAATCAAGACCGGGCTGGTCACATTGCTAAGGCGCGACGGTTTCACCGCGGTGCGCGACGCCGTCGGCGTCGCCGCGCACGTTCCCGGCGCAAGCGCCGCCGCCGGTTGAGCCGCGCCTCCGCGGATTGCCCGCAGCGGCGGACCCGCTTTCGGCTAAAACCGGCCGCTGCTTTCCGGTAAAAGACGCCGATGAGATTCGACTCGCTGATCGAACGAGCGCTGTTCGCCTGCCGCTGGCTGCTGGCGCCGATTTATCTCGGCCTTGGCGTATTGTTGCTGGTATTTGCGGTGCGGTTCTTTCGCGAGCTCGGCGAATTGATCTGGCACCTGCCGACCAATAACGAGACCGATGTCCTGCTCCACGCGCTGAGCCTGATCGATGTCGCCTTGGTCGCCGGGCTGATCGTGATGGTGATGCTGAGCGGCTATGAGAACTTCGTATCGCGCCTTGACATCGACGAGGCCGAAAAGGCGATTTCATGGCTCGGCAAACTTGACGCCGGTACACTTAAGTTGAAAGTCGCGGCCTATATTGTCGCAATTTCGGCCATTCAACTGCTGAAGGGCTATATGGACATCAACCTCGTGCCGAATGACAAATTGCTGTGGATGACGGTGATCCATCTAACCTTCGTCGTGTCGGCGCTATTGCTGACGGTCATGGACCGGTTGACGAGTTCCGACCGGACGCATAGCTGAGCTTTGGCTCAGCCTGCGTCCCTTTCTGGCGGGTCCTCCCCCGCCGGCGCTCCGCCGCTCGCATGCCGGTCGAATTCCGCCACTGTTTCACAAACATGCACAACCACCCGCGGATCACGACGCAATTCGGCGATCATGGCGCGGCGATCGTATCGCGCCTGCTCGATGCGCGGATAGCGGAACGAGCTGCGCTTGCCATTCGCTTGCGAAAACGTGTCATACGCAAATCCCCCACCGCGTTCGATCAGCGGCCCGATATAGTATTTCTCCCGCATGCCAACTCCCGATCTCGGCTGATCCGAGATGTCCCTATCCTCAACAGGCCGATTGGCTGTATGTTCCGGACCTTTCTGCAACACTTGGTAAAGAATGCTCTCATTTCGAAAGACTGCTCCATGTTATAACCTGTATTTGACGACAATGCTCGCGCCGATCGTCGCAGTGCCCTCCGAATATGCTTAACTCAACCCCGGGCTTTCCGGACACTCCGCCATGACAATCCAGCGCCTGACCGGGATCGCCGAACTGGCGCCCCGGTATGATGGGTTCATCCTCGATCTATGGGGCGTTGTCCATGACGGGACAAAGCCGCTGCCGGGCGCGGTTGCGTGCATGCGTCGCCTGATCGAAGGCGGCAAGCGCGTCACATTGCTGTCGAACGCACCGCGGCGGGCCGAGGATGTCGTGCGCCGGATAGAACAGATTGGCGTTCCCCGAGACTGCTACAACCACGTCATGTCGTCGGGCGAGGAGACGTGGCAATACCTTCGTCGCCGCGACGACCCGTTCTATGCGGCCCTCGGCCGACGCTGCCTCCATATCTGCTCCGAGCGTGACCTTGAGATCCGCGACGGTCTGGAGCTCGACTGGGTCGAGGACGCCGAGGCGGCGGACTTCGTTCTCAATACGGGTCCCGCCGGATGGGACGACACAATCGACGACTATGCGCCGCTGATGCGGCGATGTCTGGCGCGCAGGCTGCCGATGGTTTGCGCCAATCCTGATCTCGTGGTCATGCACGGCGACCGGTTGGCCCTGTGCGCCGGTGCGTTGGCGCAATGGTATCAGGAAAGGGGCGGGCAGGTTCGCTGGCATGGCAAACCCCACCCTTCGGTCTATGACAGCTGCCTCTCGTTGATAGAGATCCGCGACCGATCGCGGATCCTCGCTGTCGGCGACAGCCTGCGCACCGATATTGCCGGCGCAGCCGCGGCCGGCATCGACAGCTTGTTCGTGGTCGGCGGCATCCACGCGGCGGAGTTCGGGATGAGCGGCGGTCAAGAGCCCGATTTGGTTCGGGTCGAGCAGGCGCTGGCGCCATTCGCGCGTCCACCGGTGGCAATCATGACCCGGTTGCGCTGGTAGGCCCCCGCGCGGCCGGTCAGCAATGATCGGCAACATGCAGGATCTTGTCGCGCAACCCCGTATCGTAACCGCGCCCCAGAGCTGTCAGCACCGCGGTCGGTGGCGTCGAGCGGATCAAGCCCTTGCGCTCGAGCGCCGCCCAAACGGACGGATTCCTGAGGCCGGTCGCATCGCGTGCCGCAACCACCACCTCACCCAGGTGAAAATGGTCACCGTGTGCGACCGGAAGGCGCGTCAGCTCCACCGTTTCTGCATCCGGGCCGGGCGCCGCATAGCCTGGGAGGTTGGCGAGATACTGCAGCAAGGTCAAGGTTTTGAGCTGCAGCGAATTGAGACCGAGCGGGTTTTTTTTCGGCGGCATCGGCACGTCGATAATCCGCCCGCCGCGTCGGTGCAACCGTGATTTGCGTCATCTAGACAAGTCCCGCCCGTTCGTCGATCGCGACGTCGTCCCGGCGCCGGCCATAAGGCCGTCGAGCGCTTGGGGTGACGGCAGTGCGCGGCGAACTCGCGCCCGGTTGCACCCCGGTCCAGACGAGCGTTCCGACCACCGGCAGGTGATCGGAGGCAAGGCGGGCAAGCGGCGAGCGATAGACCCGGATATCGCCGAGCATCGCCGGCCCGAAGGCATAAATTCGGTCGAGCGGCAGAACCGGGAGCCATGACGGAAAGGTGCGCGGTGTGGCGCTCGGCCCGAGACAACGCTCAAGCGCGCCGACCCCGCCGGCGCGACCGCGCCATTCGTTCAAATCGCCGACCAGTACCACGGCGTCGGCAACCGGCGACCCGCTTGCGAGCGCCTTCATCAGCCGATAGGCCTGCAGGCGCCGCTCACTGGCATGCAACCCGAAATGGGTGGCAACCACTCGCAAAATCCGATGGCCAACCATCAGGTCGACGTCGATTGCGCAGCGCGGCTGATGCCCGGGGATGGCGAGATCGATCGCCCGCGTCGCGAGCGGCGGAAAGCGGGTCAAGATCGCATTCGCAAACCGTGCGCAGCCGCGCGCCGCGGCGGCGACCACCAAATTGCGGCCGGTTGCCGTAGCCAGATAAGCCGCCTGATCGCCCCCGGCATCGCGGGGATCAACCTCCTGCAAGCACAGGATGTCGGCATCAATCTCGCGCAAAACACCGGCGATCCGGGCCGGATCATAACGCCGATCGACGCCGACGCAGCCATGGATGTTGTAGGTCACGATCCGCAGGGCCGAAGCTCCGCGCATAGCGGCCAGGGTTCGTGTGTCCAATTTCGCCATTTATCTTTTTCCGGTCTGTACCCGCCGTAATCCGGCCTGCGCCCGACGCCGCCTCCGGTCGCGGCAGCCAATATGGCGCAGGTTTTGCGACAGGTTATGCATCGGTGGACCGCGCCGCACGGATAATTTTGCCGCGCCGCAAAAAATTCCGGCAATCGGGTAGGATGGTCCAAGGCTCGGCTGAGGAGAGAACGGGATGCTCAAGGGTAAGGTCGCGATCGTAACCGGTTCGACCAGCGGGATTGGGCTTGGTATCGCTGCGGCATTGGCGGCCGAGGGATGTTCGGTGATGCTGAACGGCTTTGGCGAAGCACGGGCGATCGAGGCCTTGCGCACGAGGCTCGCGCAGGAGCATGGCGTCGATGTGCTCTATTCGCCCGCCGATATGGCAAAGCCGCCGCAAATCCGTGATCTTGTGGCCGAGACGATCCGCCAGTTCGGCCATGTCGACATTCTGGTCAACAATGCCGGCATCCAGCATGTCGCCAAGGTTGTCGATTTTCCTGAAGAGCGCTGGGACCAAGTCATCGCCATCAATTTGAGCGCCGCCTTTCATGCGACCAAATCCGTACTGCCGGTCATGCTGTCGCGCAAATGGGGCCGCGTCATCAATATAGCCTCGGCGCACGGATTGGTCGCGAGCGGCGAAAAGGCGGCCTATGTCGCGGCCAAACACGGCCTCATCGGCTTGACGAAGGTGGTCGCGATCGAAACCGCCAATCACGGCGTGACATGCAACGCCATCTGTCCGGGTTGGGTGCTAACCCCGCTCGTTCAGAAACAGATCGAAGACCGGGCCGCGGCCCAGGGCATCCCGGTCCAGACGGCGCGTGACGCATTGCTGCGCGAAAAGCAGCCGATGCTCGATTTCACATCACCCGAACAGATCGGCGCGTTGGCTGTATTTTTGTGCAGTGAAGCGGCGCGGACCATCACCGGTGCGGCATTGTCGATCGATGGCGGCTGGATCGCGCAGTGACAGGTCAGGGCGCGAACAACGGCGGGAGGCTTGACAACCCGAGCGGTCGATCCTAGGCACGGCCGTCCAAAGCGAGACACGGGTCGGAAGAAACAGGATAAATGCTCGATACAAAGCATGCGGTCTTTCGTGGTCGGCTGGTCATTGTCGGCTTTGGCAGCATCGGGCAGGGTGTTTTGCCGTTGTTGTTGCGCCATCTCGAAATCGAACCGCGCCAGATTTCGATTATCACCGCCGAACCGCGCGGCCGCGAGGAAGCGCTTGAATACGGCATCGCCTTCGATGAGACGCCACTCACCCGCGACAATTACCGGTCCAAGCTCAGCCCTATGCTCGAGCGTGGCGATTTCCTGCTCAATCTGTCGGTCGATGTCTCGAGCGTCGCGCTGATCGAGCTGTGCCAGGAGAAAGGGGCGCTTTATCTCGATACCTGCATCGAACCCTGGCCCGGCGGCTATACCGACCCGAACCTCCCTCCGGCTGCGCGCTCCAACTATGCGCTGCGCGAAAGTGCGCTGGCGTTGCGCCGACGTTTTGCGCCAGGCCCGACGGCGGTGCTGACCCACGGCGCCAATCCGGGTCTTGTGTCGCATTTTGTCAAGCAGGCGCTTCTCGATGTGGCCCGCGACGCCGGCATCGCGGCGAGCATGCCCGCCAGTCGCGCAGATTGGGCACGGCTCGCGCAGCGGCTCGGGATCAAGGCCATTCACATCGCCGAGCGCGATACTCAAGTGGCAAACGTCCCGAAATCGCCGGGTGAATTCGTAAACACCTGGTCAATCGACGGTTTTGTCAGCGAGGGCTCGCAGCCGGCGGAACTCGGCTGGGGGACGCATGAGCGGCATTTTCCGGCGGATGGTCGGCAGCACGATTTTGGCGGCAGAGCGGCGATCTATCTGTTGCGGCCGGGAGCCGGGACCTTGGTGCGAAGCTGGACGCCGCTCGAAGGATCCTATCACGGCTTTTTGATCACCCATGGCGAATCGATATCGATCGCCGATTTTCTGACGGTTACCGAAGGTGGCGAAACTCGTTATCGCCCGACCTGCCACTACGCCTACCACCCTTGCGACGACGCGGTGCTGAGTCTGCATGAATTTGCCGGCAAAAACTGGCAGTTGCAGAACCGGAAGCGCCTGATTGTCGACGAGATCACCGCCGGCATCGACGAACTCGGGGTGCTGCTGATGGGAGCAGCGAAGGGGGTGTATTGGTATGGTTCGCGATTGACCATCGACGAGTCGCGCCGCGTCGCACCCCACAACAACGCCACCTCGCTTCAGGTCACCGCGGCAGTCCTCGGCGGCATGGTTTGGGCGCTCGAACACCCGCAGGCGGGCGTGGTCGAACCCGAAGACCTCGATTTCCAGCGCGTCCTCGAGGTCGCCCGCCCTTACTTGGGCGAGATCGTTGGCGTTTACGGCGACTGGACGCCGCTGCAAGGACGCGGCCGTCTGTTCCCCGAGGACCTCGACCCCTCGGATCCCTGGCAATTCAAGAATATCCGAGTCGGCTGACCACTGCTCCGGCGGCGCCGACAGCGGCAGGTCAATGCCGGAAGCGGCGCAACCCGGTAAATACCATCGCCATACCCGCCCGATCGGCGGCCGCAATGACTTCCGGATCGCGCAGCGACCCGCCCGGCTGAACGACGGCGGTCACCCCCGCCTCAGCCGCCGCCTCGATGCCGTCAGCAAACGGGAAAAAGGCGTCCGAGGCGAGCGCCGCGCCGCGACTGCGCGGCACCTCAAGCCCGGCGGCGGCCGCGACCTCGGCCGCCTTCTGCGCCGCTAACCGCACGCTGTCCACCCGGCTCATCTGGCCGGCGCCGATCCCCACCGTAGCGCCCTCTTTGGCAAGAACAATCGCATTCGATTTGACATGCTTGACCACCCGCTCGGCGAATTCGAGATCCTCGATCTCGGCCGCGCTCGGCGCGCGCCGAGACACGACGCGCCAAGCCGAGCGGTCGACCGCCGCACGGTCGCGTTCCTGCACCAGAAACCCGCCCGCAACCGAACGAAAGGTCAGGCTGGCGGCACAAGGGTCGGGCACCGCACCCGCGGCGAGCAATCGCAGACCGCCGCGTGACCCGAGGCGCGCGGCAGCTTCGGGCTCGACCTCCGGGGCGATGACAACCTCGATAAAAAGGCGCGCAATGGCGTCGGCCGTGGCCCCGTCCAGGGGACGGTTCAGCGCCACCACCCCCCCATAAGCGCTCACCGGATCGCTTGCCAGCGCCTTCGCCCAGGCCTCGCTGAGGCTGGCGCCGAGCGCGACGCCGCACGGGTTGGCATGCTTGACGATCGCGACCGCCGGCCGGCCGAACTCGGCGACCAGCTCAAAGGCCGCATCGGCATCGCTGTAATTGTTGTAGGAGAGCTCGCGACCTTGCAATTGCCGCGCGGTGGCAACGCCCGGCCGGCGCTCATCATTGCGATAAAAGGCGGCCGATTGGTGCGGGTTTTCGCCATAGCGCAGGCGCTGGCCCAGACGGCCGGCGACCGCGAATTGAGCGGGCAGGGCGAGCTCGCTGTCACGCGCCAGCCACGCCGCAATTGTCGCGTCATAGGCAGCCGTCAATGCGTAAGCCTTATGCGCCAGTTCCCGCCGCAATGCGGCCCCGACCGAACCCTCGCCCTTTGCGAGTGCCGCGATGAGCCTGCCGTAGTCTTCGGGATCGGTAACGACGGTCACCGCATCGTGATTTTTTGCGGCCGCACGGATCAGGGCCACCCCGCCGATGTCAATGTTCTCGATACATTGATCGCGATCGCCCCCGCCCTCGACCGCCTGTGCAAACGGGTAGAGGTTGCAGACGACAAGGTCGATCTGGTCGATGCCGCGCTCGCTCAGCGCCGCGAGGTGATCGGGGCGGTCGCGGCGGGCCAGAAGTCCGGCATGGATCGCCGGATGCATCGTCTTGACGCGGCCGTCGAGGAACTCGGCCATGCCGGTCACAGCCGACACCTCGGTCACCGGCAGTCCGGCCGCGGCCAGCACCTCCCTCGAGCCGCCAGTTGAGACCAGCGTGATCGAATGGTCCATCAGCGCCCGAGCGAGATC
>JAJPIH010000316.1 GCA_021324875.1 Alphaproteobacteria bacterium | reverse complement strand
GATGTTCTGACCTACACCTATACAGTGCCGACGACCGCGCCCGAGCCGGCGACGCTGAGCCTGCTTGGTGTGGGTCTTGCCGGTCTCGGCCTCGCCCGGCGTCGCAAGCGGCAGAAATAACCCACGCGCAGCGTGGGGGGGCCGGCCGCGGCGTCCTGACCGCGCTCTCAGCGGACGCGGGGGCCTCTGTAAAGAAAAGCGACGCTAGAGGCGTCGGCGATCGACGGCACAAGGCGGTGCCACCTGCGGTGGCGCCGCCCTGTTGTTGCCCGAGGCTGCCGCAGCGTGCCCGACCCCGGGTGGAACCCATAACCGGCCCGGCGAAAACCACCAATGCAATAACTCTGGTGGCACAATCTGGCGGCTCGCTTATCATCGGGCGCGCGGCCGTCGACAAGGAGAAGCCGGTGCCCGAATTCAGGATGATCCGAACCACGGCGACCGCGGCCGAGCCGCCGGCCCGCTCGCCGCTGGCGGCTGCGGTCACGGCCTTGCGCCGCGGCGACCCGGTATTGATCCGCGACGCGCCGCTGAATGTGCTGGCGCTTGCCGCCGAGCTGGTCAGCGACGAGACGCTGCAGTGGATGCGCGGCATGTCGACGGCGGTGCCGCGGATCGTGCTGACCCGACGGCGGGCCGCCGCCCTCGGTCTTGCTCCGCGCCAGGATCTGACCGGTGCGGTGACGATCACCGTGGCGGCGGAAATGCCGGCCGCGGTGATCCGCAACCTCGCCGATCCGGCCGCGTCGCTCGGCGCCGAGCCGCCCGGGTTCGGCTCCGAACCGGTGATTGCCAAAAGCGGCGGGCTGGCGGCGGTGACGCAGGCCAAGCTGGCGGCATTGCTGCCCGCGGCCCTGGTCGTGCGGGTCGGTGCGGCCGAAGCGGCGTTATTGGCGCGCCGCCCCGATCTCGCCGCGATCGAGGCTGCCGCCGTCTTTCGGCGCTATGCCGAGGACGCCGCCCTCACCCGCGTTGCCGAGGCGCGGGTGCCGCTCAACGAAGCCGAGAATGCGCGGCTGATCGCGTTTCGCCCGGGCGATGGCGGGGTCGAGCATTTGGCGATCGTGATCGGCGCGCCCGATCCGGCCTCGCCGGTGCTGGTGCGGCTGCATTCCGAATGTTTCACCGGCGACCTGCTGGCCAGCCTGCGTTGCGATTGCGGCGATCAGCTGCGCGGCGCGATTGCGGCGATCGCCAAGGCGGGCGACGGCGTTCTGCTTTACCTGGCCCAGGAAGGGCGCGGCATCGGGCTCGTCAACAAGCTGCGCGCTTATCAATTGCAAGATGCCGGGTTCGACACGCTCGACGCCAACGAGCAGCTCGGCTTCGACGCCGACGAACGGGTCTATTTGCCGGCGGCCGAGATGTTGCGCCAGCTCGGCTACGGGACGGTGCGTCTGTTGACCAACAACCCCGAAAAGGTCGCCGCGCTTGAACGCTACGGCATCCGCGTCGCCGAACGCGTGCCGCATGTATTTCCCGCCAACGGCCACAACGAACGCTATTTGCGCACCAAGGCGACCCGCGGCGGGCATCTGCTGTAGAGGCTACACGGTCGGCGGCCAGATCCCGGCCACGACATCGGCTTCGCTGGCCCCCGGCCAGGGCGGCATTGTCACCCCGACGATCACGAGCGTTTCGCCGCCGTCGCAGCGAAACTGGAAATGGGTCCCGGTCGGGATGCTAAGCGACACCCCGGCGCTGAGCGCGACGATGTCTTCCTGCTCGGCGAGGCGGCGCCACAGGCGGCCGCGCCCGGACAGGACAAACCACAATTCCGCCACCGTCCGGTGGGCGACGGCGCGCGCCACCGCGCCCGGCGCCAGCGAGAACAACGCCATGCCGCCGCGGTCGAGACCGCACAGGATGCGCACCTCGGAGCCGTCGGGGGCGATCGCATCGGCGGCAGAGGCCGCGCTCCGCGTCTGGTAGCGCATCGCCATTACCGTCTCCATTGCGATGCGCCGGCGGGTTGCGGCCGATTGACAAAACCGCCGCCGCCTCCGACAACCGCGAGGGATGACGCCATAAGCCAAAGGAGCAAGGGATGGGCATGCTCGACGGACGGGTCGCGATTTGCACCGGCTCGGGTCGCGGAGTGGGCGCCGAGGTGGCCAAATTGATGGCGGCCAACGGCGCGAAGGTGGTGGTCAACGACCCGGGCACCAGCGGCGCCGGCGAGGGCTTCGACCAGACCCCGGCCCAGCAGATTGTCGACGAGATCAAGGCCGCCGGCGGTGATGCGATCGCCAATTACGGCTCGGTCGCCAAGTTCGACGACTGCCTGGCGATGGTCGCCCAGGCGCGCGAGACCTTTGGCGGGCTGCACATCGTGTTCAACGCCGCCGGCATCCTGCGCGACAAGATGTTTCATAACATGTTCCCCGAGGACTGGCAGGCGGTCATCGACGTCCATCTGACCGGCCATTTCAACATCAATCGCGCCGCAATCAATCTGTTCCGCGAGCAGAATTACGGGCGGATGATCATGGTCTCCTCGACCTCCGGCCTGCTCGGCAATATCGGCCAGTGCAATTACGGCGCGGCCAAGCTCGGCATCGTCGCGCTGGCGCGCATCGTCGCGATGGAGAATGCCTCGCGCGGGATCACGGTCAATGTCATCTGCCCGTCGGCCGACACCCGCATGACCCGTTCGGTGCCGGTGCCGAAAGACCCGCAGGCGGCGGCCTTGCGCGAAGAGCGGTTGCGCCGCAGCCGGGCCGATGCGATCGCCCCGCTCTGTGTGTTTCTCGCCTCCGAGCAGGCCGCCTATGTCAACGGCCAGGTTTTTCACCAGCGCGCCGGCGAATTGTCGCTTTACGGCCATATGCGCCCGGTGCGGATGGTGCACCGGCAGGGCGGCTGGACCCCGGAGACCCTGGCCGAAGTCGCCATCCCGGCGCTGGCGCCGCAATTCACCCCGCTCGACAGCCGCGGCGTCCACGCCGGTCTGCCGCTGGAATAGGCCTCGCCGCCGCGCGGTTGCGTGTCTGGCCGCGTCGGCGAAGCGCGACGCGACCTCGCCCGCGCGCGCACCGGCTGTGGTGCCGCCCATCGGCTCGGTCGGCATCTGCCGGACAAAGCTGGGCGCGCGCCGGGGCCGCCGGTGCAAGATCCGGAGCACACACGCTAGGCCGAGCGTGATCGGGAGGGGGCCTGCGCCAGAACCTCGAGCAATGGCTGCAAATGCCTTTCATAGCGGCGCCAGCGGCCGACCGAATGGGTGAACAGCGGCTGCCGCACCTGCCATCCGCTCGCGGTGCGCACCGGCCGCTCGGTCTTATAGAATTCGAGGCAACCCGGCTCCCAGTCGAGGCCGAGAAACGCGATCAACCGCCGGCTCTCCCCTTCGAGATCGGCGACGAGCTTTTCATAATCGATCGTCAATGTCGGCTGCGGCAGCACCTGTCGCCAATGTTCGGCCAGCCGCTCGATTTCGAGGCCGCGCGCGGCGCATTCGATAAGGTCGGTGGCATAGGCGATTGTCTGGTCGAATTTCTGCTGGAAACACGACAGGCAGACATCGCGCAGGTCGCGCCGGCAAAAGATGATGCGCGCGTTGGGAAACAGCACGCCGATCAGTCCGAGGCTCAAAATATTGTCGGGCATCTTGTCGATGACCCGGGCGGCGTCGCCCCCGAGCCGCCGCAGATGGGCGATATATTCCTCGGCCAGCCGCCCGGCGAGACCCGGAACGACCTCCTCGCCGCTTTGCTGGGCATGGGCTTGCAGCATATCGGTGATCTCGGCGATGGCGCCGAGTTCGCCGGCGCCGAACACCCGCGAGTGGCTGGCCGCGATCTGTTCGACAAGGCTGGTACCAGAGCGCGGCATGCCGACAATAAACACCGGAAGCTCCGACGGGTTGCCCTCGCCGGCCACTGCGGCAAACAGCTCCGGCGTACAGGTGGCGATTAGCGTATCGACCCGGCGCCGCATCTCGGCATGATTGTAAAGCGCGTGCGCATCGGCCAGACGGCGTCGCGCCAGCACGTTGGCTTCGTTGAAATAGGCGAACGCCTCGTCGTAGCGCCCGGCATTGTCGAGCAGCATGCCGAGCGCAAAATCGGCGTCGATGCGCGTCTCATCGGGGCAATCGGCGCGCTGCAGCAGCGCACCCAGCTGAGCAAACGCCTCGTCAATTCCGACATCATGGCCGATGATGGCCAGACCGGCATAAGCGTCGGGCAATTGCCGATCGAGCGCCAACGCCTGTTCAAAGGCGGCCCGCGCCTCGTCGAACCGGCCGAGCGCGCGCAAAATATGGCCGAGCCCGCTCCAGCCGCTCGCGGCGTTGGGCGCGACAGCGACCGCGTGACGGCTGACCTGCTCGCTTTCCTGCGGGTCGCCGACATAGGCGAGCGCTCCGGTGAGGCGCGTCAGGATGGCGGGATTGTCGGGCGCCATCGCGGCCGCCTGCCGATGGCACGCAACCGCCTCGTCGTAACGCTTGAGCTCGATCAAAAGCTGGCCCAAATCGCTCAGCGGGTCAGCCAGGTCGGGCCGCAGCGTCAGCACGCTGCGAAAGGCTGCCTCGGCTTCTTCGAAGCGGTGCAAATTGCTGAGTGCCGCGGCCCGGTTGAGGTGCGCCTCAACCATTTCCGGCTGCAGTGCGGCGGCGCAGGACGCGCTCTCCAGCGCCGCCTCGTGCGCGCCCTGGCGATTGAGGGCGCTTGCCAGGTTGCAATGCGCGACCGCAAAATCGGGCCATAGCGCAACCGCCTCGCGGAAGGCGCCGGCGGCGGCGTCGAGCCGCCCCAGCGCCAGCAGCGCACACCCGAGATCCACACGTGCCGAGACTGCTTCCGGAGACCGCGCAGTAACTTGCGCAAACAGCGCGACCGCCTCGCCGGGGCGGCCCTGTGCCGAAGCGACGGCGCCCCGCAAGAGCAGCGCTTCGGCGTGACCCGGGGTTTGGCTAAGGATCCTGCGGGCGATCTGCTCGGCCCGATCGGCCCGACCCACCTGGCACAGGTCAAGCGCAGCCGCGATCGCGCGGGCGAGATCGGCGCCGCTGTCGTTCTCAGCGTTCTTCTCGGTTGCCATTGTCGATTTCACGATCAGTCTCGGGCGGCGGCCATCGTAGCAGGATTGACGCGGATAATGCGCAATCCGCGGCGCCGGCGGCGCAACCGGGCGATTGTCCAAAGCCGGCCGCCACCCTGCCTTATCCTGCCGGCCTTGTCGCGCCGCCCGCCTGCAGCAAGCCGCGGCAAGCACTGCCGGTTCGGCCGGCCGGTCGCGGGCTCTTCCAGAGCTGGAAAAATCAGCCGGGTTCGATTAGCAATTCGCAGTGCGG
>JAJPIH010000074.1 GCA_021324875.1 Alphaproteobacteria bacterium | reverse complement strand
GCCGCGTCGTCCTTTGGCCCGCCGGCGCCGCCGCCGCGGCCGCAATGGTCGATATGCAGTTTCAGGCCCGGGTGCCGCTCGGCGATCCGGCCGAATTCGGCCATATGACCGCCGGCCAATAGACCGACCGGCAAATTTTCGCGCTCGCAAGCGGCCCAGAACCAGTCGAGCGAGCCGTCGGACCACCAGCTGGCCTGATGCGGCTGGTTGAAGGTGAAGCGGAAGCCCAGCATGCCCGGCCGCCGCCGCCAGTTTCTGACAATGTCCTCGCGGTTTGGCGCCTGCAGGTCAAAATGCCCGAGGATGCAGAATTTGTCGGGATAGGCCTTGACCGCTTCCACCGCCTGGACATTGACCGCCTCGCCCAGGGTGCTGGGCGGATGCAGCACGGCGGCGTCGACCCCGGCTTCGCCCATCTCCTTTAAGGCGTCGTCGACATTGTAAGTCGGGATCTGGCGGTGCTGCGGCGACATGCGCGCGTTCTGCCAAAGGTGGATCTGCGAATCGACGATCTGCATGTTTCCTCCTGCCTGTTTCTGTCAGGCCTCGACCCTGGCCTGCCGGCGCAGCGGCGCCCGGCCCCGCGGCTCGGCCGTCGGCGGCTGGGTGCGGAACCTGCCGGCCGCCTCGATTTCGGTGACCACCGCGCCGACCACCTCGGCTACCGCTTCGCGCGCCGCCGAGGGGGCGCGGCTCGCGGCAACCCCCAGGGCGAGGCTGCGGAACACGCCGGCCGCGGTAATGCGATGCGCCTCGACCAGCCCGCGCGCACATTCGCGGTAAAGCGACGAGTGCGGCAGCACCGAGGCGCCCACCCCCTGCTGAACCATCAGCCGGATGGTTTCATGGTCGTCGAGTTCGGTATCGACCCGCAAGGTCACGCCGCGGCCGGCGAGCAGCACCTCGAGCGCGGCGCGCATCCCGTCGCCGAGGATCAAGGGCGTGCGGTTCAATTCCTCGACCGCGACGGGGCCGGGCGGGCGCGCTCCCGGGCGCGTCGCCAGCACCATTTCCTCTTCGGCAAGGCGGGCCAAGGTGATCAGCCGGCTGCGCGAAATCATCGTCATCAGGGCCAGATCGACAAGCCCCGCAACGATGAATTCCTCAAGCCGCGCCGTGCCGGCATGCAACACCTTCAGCTCGACCAGCGGGTATTGCGCGCGCATCCGCGCGAACAGCTCGGGCACGACGACCGGGCACAGCGGCGGCGTGACGCCGAGAATAATCTTGCCCGAGGGATGCGCCTTGTGGGCGCGGATCTCGTCGCCGGCGCGTTCGACATCGCGCAGGATGCGCTGGGCGCTGTCAAACAGCTTTTGACCGGCCTCGGTCAGCCGCACGCCGCGATTGGCGCGGGTGAACAGCGCGGCGTCGAGCTCGCTTTCCAAGCGCTGCACATGGCGCGTCAGGGCCGGCTGGGCGATCTGCAGATGCGCCGCGGCACGGGTGATGCTGCCGAGTTCGGCGATCCGGACGAAATAATAGAGACTGCGCAACTCCATCCTGCCGCCGATTTCATCCATCGGCGGCCGCTGCGGTCAACCGGATTTGTTGCGCGGCCGACCGCGGATTTTGCGCGGCCATCCCGATCTGATCGCGGTCCGGGTGCCGCAGCCGGTGTTTTACGGGGCCGGCGGGCAACCGAGGCGGGTTCCTTGAGCCTGCCGGGCGATTGACGGCCGGCTGCGATGCCGCGCGGCAATCATGTCAGAGCGGCATGAACATGATCGGAATTCGGCATTTGCTCGATGGCGCGATTGATTTTAGCGTCGCAAGACGCATTGCGGCGAAAAGGACGCGGGAAACATGGAAGTCGGCGTCTACCATGAATTTCATTGCCGGCCCGACCAGACCCAGGCGGCGGCGTTCGCCCAGGCGCTCGACCAGATCGAGGCCGCCGATCGCTGGGGTCTCGACGCGATCTGGCTGGCCGAGATTCATCAGCAGGCGCGTCGCTCGGTGATGAGCGCGCCGATGACGGTGGCCGCCGCGATTGCGGCGCGCACCAAGCGCATCAAGATCGGCACCGGGGTGCAGGTGCTGCCGCTGTGCCACCCGCTGCGTCTGGCCGAAGAGACCGCCACTGTCGACCAGATCAGCAATGGCCGTCTGCTGATGGGGGTCGGGCGCAGCGGCAACCCGCGCAGCTACCTGGCCTATGGCATCCCCTATTCGGAAAGCCGCGAGCGCTTTTTGGAGACGCTCGACATCCTCAAGCTCGCCTGGACCCAGGACCGGTTTTCCTATGAAGGCAAATACTGGCGCTTCGACAATGCGAGCGCTGTGCCGCGGCCGTACCAGGCGCCGCATCCGCCGATCCGCGTCGCCGCCGCCAGTGAAGAGACATTTCCGTCGCTGGGGGCGGGCGGCTATCCGATTTTTGTGGCGGTGCGCAGCGGTTCATTGTCGGCGCTGGCCCCCGACCTCGCCGCCTACCGGGCGGCCTATCGCGAGGCCGGCCATCCCGGCCATGGCGAAGTCTATTTGCGTTGCACGTTGCATATCGCCGACAGCGACCGCCAGGCGCTCGACGAGGCCGAAGAAAGCATCATGTCGGGCTACCGCACCTTGAGCACGCGGCTTGAAAATGCGCCGAACCGGCGCCGCGCCGCCGAGGCGGTGGCGATCCGCACGATCGGCTATGACGAGGTGTTGCGCGACAAGGTCATCATCGGCAGCCCCGAACGGGTTGCCGACCGGCTGTTGCAATTGCACGAGGAACTCGGGCTCGACGGCATCCTCGCCGAGCTCAATTTTGGCGCGTTGATCCCGCCCGCGGCAATGACCCGCTCGCTGCAATTGCTGTGCGAAAAAGTCCTGCCGCATCTGCACTGAGGAGCCTCGCGGTGAAGCGCAGCAGCGCGCGCTTTCTAACGACGCACACCGGCAGCCTGCCGCGTCCGGCCGACCTCGTGCGCAGCATGTTTGCCAAGGAAGAGGGCGTCCCGGTCGATCCGGTGGCGCTCGATCGCCAGATCGCCGCCGCGGTGGCTGTCATTGTCGACAAGCAGCTCAAAGCCGGTATCGACATTGTCAATGACGGTGAGCTGTCAAAACCTTCCTACGCCACTTACGTCAAGGACCGGCTGAGCGGTTTTGACGGCGAAAGCCGGCCGCTCGTTTACCAGGATCTGGTCGATTTTCCCGAGCTCGCCCGCCGGGTGTTTGGCGATCCCGGCCGATCGCGGCGCCGCACCCCGGGCTGCAACGGCCCGATCGGCGTGCGCGACCCGGGCGCGGCGGCAAAAGACGTCGCCAATCTGCGCGCGGCGCTGGCCGGAAAGAATGATGCCGAAGGCTTTCTCAGCGCCGCTTCGCCCGGGGTAATTTCGCTGTTTTTCCACAACACCCATTACCCGAGCCACGAAGCCTACCTTTATGCGATCGCCGAGGCGATGCGGCCGGAATATGAAACCATCGCCGCGGCCGGGTTTGTGTTGCAGATCGACTGTCCGGATTTGGCGATGGGCCGGCACATTCAATACGCCGATCTCGATATTGCCGAGTTTCGCAAAAAGGCGGCGCTGCATATCGAGGCGCTGAACCACGCGCTCTCCAACATTCCGGCCGAGCAATTGCGCCTGCATTTGTGCTGGGGCAATTACGAGGGGCCGCATCATTGCGACGTGCCGCTGGCCGAGATCATCGACACCGTGCTGCAGGCAAAACCTTGCGGGTTATCGTTCGAGGCCGCCAATC
>JAJPIH010000464.1 GCA_021324875.1 Alphaproteobacteria bacterium | reverse complement strand
CTTGCCGGCAAGACGATCGTGTTCACCGGCGCCCTTGACAGTATGAGCCGCTCGGAAGCCAAGGCGCGCGCTGAGGCGCTCGGCGCCAATGTCACCAGCTCGGTGTCGGCCAAAACCGACTATGTCGTCACCGGTGTCGACGCCGGCTCGGAAGCGGCGAAAGCGGCGGCGCTCGGGGTGACCCTGCTCGATGAAGCTGCCTGGCTCAAGCTCGTCAACGGAGCCGAGGCGGCGAGCTAGTCGCGGAGGCGCGGTGTTCCGCATCGATACAGAGATGGGAGCGCCGCGCGCGGAACCCTATCTGCCGACACCGGCCCGGCCGCAGCAGCGGCAATGGGGCGGCTGGACGCAGCCTCTCGACCGGGAGGGCTCCGACCCGCAACCGCGGCTGCGCCGGCCGCTGCCGGGACCGACCTCGGTTCCCGAACGCGAGCCTCCGATTGCTTCGCGCGAGCCGAACCCCCGTATCGGCCCGGTGGCGTCGCTGGTTCTGCATCTGTTACCGCTGTTGTTGCTGCTCGATTGGCCGATGCGTCCGCCGGCCGAGGTGACGCCAATCCCCGTGCAGCTGGTATTTGAACCGCCACCGCCACCGCCGCCGCCGCGGCCGCCGCCAAAACCGAAACCGGAAGTGCGGCCGCCACCCGGGCGGATCGCCTCGGTTGATATGGGTGATGTGCATGCGCAGGGAAGCGCGGCGCAGCGGAGCAGCGAGCCAAAGCCTGGCCGGGAAGCGACGACCACCCAGGAACCGGCGCTGGAAGCGCCGGAGCAGACGGCGATGCTGCCGCCGCCACCGGCCTTGCCCGACCCGCCCAAGCTTGATTTGCCGAAGCCCCCCGAGCCCAAGCCGCTGAGCTCCCCAAAAACCAAACCGGCATTCGCCGCACGGCGCCCGCTGAGCCGGATCCCGGAGCGCGCCAACCTTGTCCCTCGGACGGCGAAATATCCCGGACCCGCGGCCACCCGCGACGAGTATCTGGCCTACCTTGCTTACCTCGCGCGACAACATATCGGGTTGTTGACCCGGTCGCTGATCGCCGGGCGGCGGGGGGAGACGATCATCAATGTCCTCGTCCTCGATGACGGCACGATCGCCATGCTCAGCGTCGGGGTCAGTTCCGGCTATCCCGACATCGACGATCGGATCGAGCAGATGATCCGCGCCTGTGGCCGCTTTCCGCCCTTGCCGCAATGGTACCAGGCTCCGGCCATGCGGCTCGAATTCCGGCTGCAATTTCCGGAGGCGCTCGAAGGCTGATGGTTCAGCCCTCGAATATCTGGGCGTCAGCCGCGAAATCGGTCGTGGCGTCGTGACCGAGACTGCGGCGTTCGACCGCAATCGCCTTGATCAGCGCGAAGACCCGGCGGCCGGGCACCAGACCGAGCGTCTGCTGCGAGCGCCTGGTGATCCGTGCCAGCAGCCGGTCGGTACCGGCGCGCAACTCGACCTCAACCGCCTCGGCGCCCACCGCAACCAGCTTTTCGACCGTGGCCGTCAGGACATTGAGTGAGCTGACGCTGGCCGGGCGTTCGCCGGCGATGATCACGTCGCGCGCCAGGATGCGCACACGCAACTGGCTGCCGACCGGCAGATCGATCCGCCCCACGACCAGCCGGCCAAACCCGCCTTCAAGCTCGCTCAAATCCCAGCGCGGGTCGTGCGCGACGATCCGCGCCACCAGCACCGCACCGGCGTCGAACCCGCCGGCGAGCGGATAAAGCCCGGCCTGCCCCATGATCTCGGCGACGGGGCCAACCGCCTGGACCCGCCCATCGGCGATCAGCACGATCGTGGTCGCCAGTCGCGCCACTTCGGTCGCGGCGTGACTGACATAGACAATCGGTATCCGGCCATGGTCGCGCAGGCGCTCGAGATAGGGGAGTATCTCGTCTTTGCGCGTCGCGTCGAGCGAGGCCAAGGGCTCGTCCATCAGCAACAGGCGCGGTGCGGCGAGCAGCGCCCGGCCGATCGCCACTCGCTGGATTTCACCGCCGGATAGGCGCCGCGGCCGGCGAGCGAGGAGGTGGTCGATGCCGAGCAGCGCCGTGACGTCGTCGAAGCGAGCACGGCTGGCGGCATTGGTCGCGCGCGCCGCAAACCAGCTGCCGAACAACAGGTTCTGGCGCACGGTCAGGTGCGGAAAGAGGCGCCCCTCCTGGAACACATAGCCGATGCGGCGTTTGTGCGCCGGGACGAATATCCGATTTTCGGTGTCGACGAGCACCGCACCGTTGATCGCAATGCGACCGCGCCGCGGCCGCAGCAGCCCGGCAATCGCATGGACAACCGAGGTCTTGCCTGCGCCCGACCGGCCGAACAGGGCGGTCACGCCGCCGCCGCTCGAAAAGGCGATATCGAGCGTGAACCCCCCGAGGATGTGGGTGAACTCGACTTCGAGCATGGCTCCTCAGTCACCGCTCAGCCGACGGCTCAGACGACGGGCAAACAGCTCGGACAAAACCAGCGCCAACAGCGACAGCAGCACAGCGATCGCACTGAGGCGCAGCGCCGCCGTGTCGCCGCCCGGGGTTTGGGTCAGAGTGTAGATGGCGAGCGGGATCGTGCGCGTCTCGCCCGGGATGTTCGAGACAAAGGTGATCGTGGCACCAAACTCGCCGAGGCTGCGGGCGAAGGATAACACCATCCCGGCAAGGATCCCCGGTGCCGTCAGCGGCAACGTAACCGCGAGAAAGACGAGCGTGCGATTGGCGCCGAGCGTGGCCGCGGCTTCTTCGAGCCGCCGGTCAATCGCTTCGAGCGACAGCCGGATCGCGCGGACCATCAACGGAAACGCGGTCACCGCTGCGGCCAGGGCTGCTCCCGTCCAGCGAAATGCGAAGACGACGCCAATCGTCGCGAACAGGCGGCCCAAGGGGCCATTATGGCCAAACAGCAGTAACAGCACATAGCCGGTCACCACCGGGGGCAGCACCAGCGGCAAATGTACCACGCCGTCGAACAGGCTTTTTCCCCAGAACCGGCAGCGCGCCAAAATGACCGCGGTCGCGAGGGCAAACGGCAGGCTGCACAGCATCGCCCAGAATGAGACCCTGAGACTGAGCACAATCGCCGCGGACGCCTCGGGGCCGAGCGCAAAGAGGTGGGTCATGACCGGCGGTCGGCGGCGCAGCCGCGCCGGATATTTCTCCGCCTGGAGCATCGAGTGGTCATGGCTCGTTATATATCAGCGAACTGATCGCCGTCAGCGGATAGCCTCGAAGATCGAGACGTGTTAGACTAACGCGCTCGTATTCGGCAGAAGGCTACGGCGATGAAGGTCAGAATCGAATACTGCGTTCCTTGAAACTACCTTCCGAGGGCCCTCCGTGCGAGGGCGCGTCTTGAGGAGAAGTACGGGGCGGAGGTAGAGCTCGTCAAAGGTACTGGCGGGGGGTTCGAGATCTCCGTCGACGGCAAGCTTGTCTTTTCTAAAAAACAACTCGGACGGTTTCCCGAGGACGCCGAGATCGACGCGTTGGGCCAGACCTAACTCTGGGGAAACCGGTTTTCGGCGAAGCAAGGCGACGCCCCGCAGCGTGCGGCGGCGTCGCTTCTTTGTCGGCCGTGGTTCAAATGGTGTCTTGCGCGGCCTTTTAGGCGCCTTGCGGCCGGTGACGCCGCACCGCTTCCGGATTGGTCGAATCCGCGCCCATATAGATACCGCGCTCCCATTTGCGCTTCAGCGGATCGACGACGTTGAGCGCCATACGGCCGATCCGCTCGATTTCAATCTCGACTCTCTCGCCGTCCTGCAGCGCGCCCAAACCCTCGTGGTTGGTCCCGCAAGCAATGATGTCGCCGGTGTTCAATGTCATCACTGTCGAGGCGAACTCGATCAACTCGGGAACCCGGTGTTCCATGTCGTCGGTATTGTAATTGTGGCGCAGCTGGCCGTCGTTCCAGAAGCGGACAACCAGGTCGTTGGGCTCGGGAATTTTGTCGGCAGTGGTGATGCAGGGCCCGATCGGGGCGAAGGTGTCGAATGATTTGCCGAGCCAGCTGCCGGTCTTCCAGGTACGGCGCCCTTCTCCGCGAGCGGAAACGTCGATCAGGCAGGTATAGCCGAAAACAGCCTCTTTCCAATTGGCTTGGCTCACCTTCTTGGCCGGTCCTTTGATGACGAGCGCCAATTCGGCTTCATGCATAAAGATCCACGGCTCGGTGAATTCAGGCAGGACAATCGTGTCGCCGGGGCCGATTACGGCGTCGGGGTTTTTGAGGAACATGTTGAGCGGCCGGGGCTCGCGTTGGGCGTGCTCCCAGTAATTGGCGATGCAGGCCAGAATTTTGCCGGGGCGCGGGAGCGGCGCGCGCAAGCGCACATGATCGAGCGGCAGCGCCTCGCCCTCGCTGGCAAGCCGTTCGAGCCGCGGGCGCAGCCGCTCAAAGCCGTCGATCAGGTTTTGCATTGTGCTCTGCGGGGTATGGCCACGCTCGATCAGGGACGAGAGCGGAACGATCCCCCGCTCGGTCATGAGGCCGGGCGACGCCGCCGCGCCTCCGGTTTCGAACAGCACCAGTTTCATGGTCGACCTCCCGATGACAGGCGCAAATTACCGGCTTCGGCACATGGCAACCATCGGATTTCTGTGCCTTGACAGGACATGAGCCGACGGCCGACCCTGATCCGGCTGGGGGTTCGGAGCACAAACCGATGGAAATCCGCCAACTTGGTCCGCAAATCGGCGTTGAGGTCACCGGGGTCGACGTCAAAACCCTCGACGATGCGGCTTTCGCACCGATCTACCGAGCGTGGCTCGACTATAACGTGTTGGTGGTCCGCGATCAGGATCTGACAATTCCTGATTTCGTGCGCTACAGTCGCCGCTTTGGTCCGGTCGTCCCGCACCCTTCCAAATCGACCCGGCATCCTGAATATCCCGAGATCACGATGCTCGGCGTCAACAAGTTTGATGCCGAAGGCCGGTTGCGCGTTGAAATTTATCGTCGCGGCGCCGAAGGTTGGCACACCGACGGCGCTTACAACCAGGCGCCGTTCAAGGCCACGCAGCTTTACGCGCTGGCGGTGCCGAGCCGCGGGGGCAATACGCTGTTCGCCAACGGCTATGCCGCTTATCAGGGGCTGCCGCAGCGGCTCAAGGACCGCCTCGACGGCGTCATTGGTATGTTTTCCTATGGCGGCCGGCGCGGCAAATCAAAACTGCTCGATCCTGAAGACCAGGACTGGACGCCGGTTTATCATCCGATTGTTCGCACCCATCCCGAGACCGGGCGCAAGTCACTCTATTTCGATCCGGGCAAGATCGTCGGCTTTGTCGGGATTGCGGATCGCGAAGCCGACGAACTGATCGCCGAGTTAACCGACAGAATGATTGTCGAGGACGCCGAATACCATCATGTCTGGCGCAAGGGCGACATCGTGATCTGGGATAACCGCTGCTCCTACCACAAAGCAGCCGGTGACTACCCGCCTGAGGAGGACCGCATTCATTGGCGCGTGTCGATCAACGATTTTGGCGTCGAGGCGCTGGCTGCAGAATAGTGCTCGCCGAAGTGATCGTTGCAATCGCGCCGGGGTCGGGCAAAGGCCGATTGCGGCGCTCGTCATTTGCATGCGGCTGGGCGCCGCCACCGGGTAATCAGCCGAGCTTGTTGAAATCCTCGCCCGCCAGCGCTGAGCGCGGATAGTTTGGGGAGCGCACGGCGGTCGTGCGCTCGCTGATTGCATTGAGACGGTCGAGCACCATGGTTGTGCGGGCGGCGACCCGCATCAGGTCGTTTGCCGCCTGGCGCAGGCGTTCGCGCATTCCAGGCGAGCCTTCGGTCATGGCCGCGCTGAAACTCGTGCGAAACAGTTCGATCGCCGCCTCGGCGCGCGAATAAAGTTCGACATCCAAACCCGACCGCCCTCGCGGTGCTACGGCTTTTCCGCCTGCTGGCGTCTGGGCAGGTTCAACCCTGGCTGTGCTTGCGGGCGGCAGCCCTTCTTTAGCAGCCCGGGTCACGGCGGAGGTGCCGTGGCTTGCGGGGTGTGGCGACAATGGTTGGCGGTAGTTTCCGCCGCCCTCCGGACTGAGCGGGACCGAGGGAACAACTTCCGCAGCGGCCGCGGCCGACGGCAGGTCGGGCGCGCCGCTTGATGCGGGGGATTGCGCGGGAGAGGCGGGCGGCTCGGCTGCATGCGCGCGGACCAGCCCATAACGCGGCGGCTCCGCCGAACGCGGTGCGATGGCGGGTTGCGCCGGGCTCGCTTCGGACTTTATCCGGCTGCGCTTGAGAATGTAATGGATTGCTGGCGGGGTGCAGCCATAGCTGCGGGCGATTTTGCTGATCGATTCCCCGCTTTGATAGCGGGCCGCAATGGCGTTCCATTCGCCCTGCGGGATTTTAGACATGGGAACTCCTTGGCCCAACTGGTCATGCGCAGGTTTTTTGGCGAGGCTGCTTATCGCTCGCGCCGACAGCGGGCGGCTTACGGGGCCGCCGAAAACTTGGGTTATTGAGCCACTAAGCTGCCTTTTCGCATGTAGAAGTAAGCACCTGATTAACCATTTCAAGCATGTTCCTGAAACGCAATCGATCCATCCGTCATAAATGACGAGCCGCCGGGCAACAGTGGGTTGCTCGTCCAAGTCTAATCGCCCGCCAATAGAGCCACGGGCCGGCGTCAAAACCTCGCGATTACAGTCGCTCGGTCAACGTTCGCGCAGCCGCACCTCGCGCGTTCACCGGCGTCGAAATGCGTTCGTGCCGCCGTCGGGTTTGCCTTAATCTGCGTCTCGCGAGCCCGCCAGCCGACAAGGAGTTGCACATGACTTACGTCTATGTCGTGCAAATGGACGTTCCCGCCGAACTCGAGGCCGAATTCAATCGCATCTATGACGAGGAGCATGTGCCGATGATCCTCAAGGTGCCGGGGGTGCGTTCCTGCCGGCGCTATCGACTGGAGCATTCGACGGTGCCGACAATGCCGCGTTATTTGGCGATTTATGAATGCGACAGCGACGAGGTCGTCAACAGTCCGGCCTGGACCGAGGCATCCGATACCGGCCAATGGAAACCAAAGATTCGTCCGCACACGACCAATCGCCAGCATTCGATTTTCCGCCAGATCGCCTGATGTTTATCTTGGCTGCGTAATATTTGGGGAGATGAAGGCATGTCACATCTGTTTGTGGTGCAACTCGACATCCCGGCCGAGCATGAGGCCGAGTTCAACCGCGTCTATGACACCGAGCATTTCCCCAGCCTGATGAAGGTTCCGGGAGTGCTGAACGGCGCCCGATACCGGCTCGAGCATTCGACGGTGCCGGGCATGCAACGTTACCTCACCATTTACGAGATCGAGTCGCCGGCGGTGTTGGCGAGCCAAGCCTGGGAGAAGGCCGGCGCCTTTGGCGACTGGATCGAAAAGATCCGACCGAAACTGACCGCCCGCCATCACAGCATATTCGAACGGATCGCCTGACCGGCCCGATCCTGATCGAGGACCGTGCCACAGCGCATGGCGGCGAGCGGCGAGCGGCGCGGCCGCAACGCCCGGGGCTGCCTTGACAAGTTCCCGCCCCGATTGCCATGCTCCGGGATGCGCCGTTTTTTGTCGCTTTGCGGCTTGTCCGCCGTCCTTGTGGCTTGCGGCGGTCCGACGCCGAAGGGTGCGACCGCCAATCCCCCGCCACCCGGTCCCGATTGTGCCGCCTGCCTTGTCGAAAACCCGGGCGACGTGAGACCCTGTGTGCCGATCTGCCACCGACCGGAGAGCGATCTCGGCGGTGCTGCCGCCGGCGGTGTCATCCGATAGTATGAGCCATCGGCGTCGATGCGGCGGCAGGGCAACCTCAGCCGGTTGGCGGCGCACACGTGAAACGCGATAGCGGGAGGAACGAGCCATGCAGGTCATGCAGGTGATCGCCGAAATGCTCAAGCGCGAAGGCATCTCGACGCTCTTTTGTTTTCCGACGACGCCGATCATCGAGGCCGCCGCCGCGGTCGGCATCCGCCCGGTGATCTGCCGCCAGGAGCGGGTCGGCGTGCATATGGCCGACGGCTTCGCGCGCGTCGCCAACGGTCGGCCGCCGGGCGCCTTTGCTATGCAATACGGGCCGGGCGCCGAGAACGCCTTTGCCGGCGTCGCCACCGCCTTTTCCGATTCGGTGCCGGTGCTGTTTCTGCCGCTGGGCCATCCGCGCGAGACCGCGCAATTGTTCCCGATGTTCAAATCGAGCCGCACCTATGCCTCGATCACCAAATCGGTCGAGGAAGTGCAATTGCCGCAAGAGATCGGCAACATCATGCGGCGCGCGTTTTCCCAGTTGAAGAACGGCCGCCCCGGCCCGGTCATGGTCGAGGTGCCGGCCGACGTCACCGGCCTCGACGTCGAGGTGGATCCCGCGCAGTACAGGCCGGTGCGCGCAACCCGTTCGGCGGGTGATCCGCGCGACATCGACGACGCGGCCAAGATGCTCCTCGACGCCCAATGCCCGATGATCTTGGCGGGTCAGGGTATCTTTTACGCCGAGGCGACCGACGAGCTGCGCCAGCTCGCCGAATTGCTGCAAGCGCCGGTGATGACCACCTTCGACGGCAAGAGCGCCTTTCCGGAGGATCATGCGCTGGCGCTCGGCCCCGGCGGCGTCACGTTTACCGGTCCCGGCCGGCATATCCTGCACAAATCCGACCTGGTGCTCGGCGTCGGCTGCAGCTTTACCCGGCATGGCATCGCCACCCCGGTCTTCCCGCCCGGTAAGAAATACATCCATGCGACCAACGACACCCGCGACCTGCACAAGGCCTTCGCGGCCGATCTCGGGATATTGGGCGACGCCAAGCTGGTGCTCGGCCAGCTGATCGAGGCGGTGCGCGACCGGCTGGGCGGCCGGGCGCGCGGCGGCGAACTCGCGCGCGAGCTCGCCGAACAGCGTGAGGAATGGCTCGCCCGCTGGCACGCCAAGCTCTATTCGAACGAGCGTCCGATCAACCCCTACCGGGTGATCTCGGAATTCATGCGCGTCGTCGATCCGAAGGACGCGATCGTCACCCATGATTCGGGCAGCCCGCGCGAGCAGCTGAACCCGTTCTACAAGGCGACCCGGCCGCGCCGCTATCTCGGCTGGGGCAAGTCGCACCAGCTGGGCACCGGGCTCGGTCTGGTGATCGGCGCCAAGATCGCCGCGCCCGACAAATTCTGCGTCAATTTCATGGGTGATGCGGCCTTTGGCATGACCGGTCTCGATTTTGAGACGGCGGCGCGTTGCGGCATCCCGATCACGACGATCGTGCTGAACAACTCGACGATGGCGATCGAAACCCATGCGATGGCGCTGTCTCACGAACGCTACCGGGCTCGCGACCTCGGCGGGAACTACGCCAATATCGCGCGGGATCTCGGCGGG
>JAJPIH010000450.1 GCA_021324875.1 Alphaproteobacteria bacterium | reverse complement strand
CGGCAAGGAGCGTTTGACCGTCGAAGGCAAATTGCTCGGCAACCCGCGCGGGATCGGCAGTCTCGGCGCGGTCGGGGTCCGCCAAGGCGCGGTCAAACTCGACAGTCTCAAATACGCCGAGGGTAAAAAGGGCGGGTTCGATCCGCACGCCCGCATCGTCGATATGGATCTCGACGGGATCGATGCCGCGTTTTTGTATCCGAGCCTTGGCCTGTTTGCCGGCGCGGTCGAGGACCCGGGACTCGCCGGCGCGATGTGCCGCGCCTACAATCGCTGGCTTGCCGATTATTGCAAACCCTATCCCGACCGCTTGTTCGGGGTCGCGATGCTGCCGATGCAGTCGGTCGAGCTGGCGATCGAGGAGATGAAATTCGCCCGCGAGGCGCTGGGGATGCGGGGCGGGTTTCTGCGGCCAAACCCGTATCACGGCAACAAGATGGTCAGCGACCCGATATACGAGCCGTTCTGGGCGATGGCCGAAGCGCTCGATTTCTCGATCGGCTTCCATGAAGGCTCGACCAACGCGATGCCGACGGTCGGTGTCGACCGCTTTGAGCAAGACCGCGCCGCGCGCCACATGATCAGCCACACGATGGAGATGATGCTGGTCGCAATGGCCGTGATCTGGGGCGGCGTCGTTGACCGCCACCCGCGTTTGCGCATCGCGTTCCTCGAATCGGGCGGCGGCTGGATCGCTCCCTGGCTCGACCGGATGGACCGGCACTTTGACGATAACGGCTTCAACGACACCGCGCCCTCGATGCGGCCGAGCGAATTGTTCGAGCGCAATTGCTGGATCTCGTTCGAGCCGGTCGAAGACAGCATCGCCGTGTTGGCCGATTACATCGGCCCGCACAAGATCATGTGGGCGACCGATTATCCGCATCAGGACGGCTTTTTCCCGGGCGCGCCAAAGATGATGATGGAGCGGCTGGCCGGCGTGTCGCCACAAACGCGGCACGGCGTCATGGCCGGCGGCGCGATGGGCTTTTACGGTCTGCAATAACGGGCGCGATCGACCCGTTCCGGTTCGCAGCCGACGGGCCTCGCTGTCCGGACGCGCGCACCGGCGCCGCCGATCGAGAGCAAAGGCGAGACATTGTGATGTCGCACAGCGCCAATCATGTCGTGCCCGAGCGCGGGGCCGTAATCGCTGCATCGAGGGCGGCCTATGGGCCGGGCGCGGACGCGGCTCTCGATTGCGATGCGGTCATCATCGGCGCCGGTGTCTCCGGCCTCTATCAGCTCTACCGGCTGCGCGAGCTGGGTCTCAAGGTGCGCGTCTTCGAAGCCGGCAGCGGGGTGGGCGGCACCTGGTACTGGAACCGCTATCCCGGCGCCCGTTTTGATTCCGAAAGCTGGACCTACGGTTATTCCTTCTCGCAGGAGCTGCTGGAGGAATGGGATTGGCAGGAGCATTTCGCCGCCCAGCCGGAGACAGAGCGCTATTTGAACTATGTCGCCGACAGATTCGATTTGCGCCGCGATATCCAATTCAACAGCCGGGTCAGCGCGGCGCATTACCGGGAGGAGACGCGCAGCTGGGACGTCTTCCTCGAAGACGGCCGGTGCTGTTCGACGCGTTTTCTGATCACCGCGGTGGGGGTGCTCTCGGCGGCGACGATGCCGCGGATCCCCGGCATCGAGGCGTTTCAGGGCCAGTCTTGCCACACCCATTACTGGCCCAAGCAACCGGTCGACTTCACCGGCAAGCGCGTGGCGGTGATCGGAACCGGCGCCACCGGTGTTCAGACGATCACCGAAGTGGCCAAGACGGCCGGCCACCTGACCGTTTTTCAGCGCACGCCGCAATGGTGCGCGCCGTTGCACAACGCCCGCATCACGCGCGAGGAGATGCGCCGGATCCGCGCCAACTATCCCGAGATTTTCGCCCGCTGCCAGGAGACGTTCGGCTGCTTCATCCACGCCACCGATCCGCGCGGCACGTTCGAAGTGACGCCGGAGGAACGCGAGGCCTTCTGGGAAAAGCTCTACAGCGAGCCCGGCTTCGGCATTTGGATGGGCAACTTTCGCGACATCCTGACCGACCGCGCGGCCAATCGTCTGATTTCCGATTTCCTGGCGCGCAAGATCCGCCAGCGGGTCAAGGACCCAGCGATTGCCGAAAAGCTAATCCCGAAAAACCACGGTTTTGGCACCCGCCGGGTGCCGCTCGAAAGCGGTTATTACGAAGTCTACAACCAGCCCAATGTGCGACTGGTTGACATCAACGAGACGCCGATCGAGCGCATCGTCCCAACCGGCATCAAAACCAGCGCTGCCGTCTACGAATTCGACATCATCATTTACGCCACCGGGTTCGACGCGATCACCGGCGCCTTTGACCGGATCGACATCCGCGGCGCCGACGGCGTGTCGCTGAAACAGAAATGGCAGAATGGGCCGCAAACCTTCCTTGGCATTCTGGTCGACGGCTTTCCCAACCTGATGATGGTGATGGGGCCGCACGCCGGGCTCGGCAATTTCCCGCGCGCCGCCGAATACAGCGCCGATTGGGTGACCCGACTGGTGCGCTTTGCCCGCGAGCGCGGCCTCACCCGCATCGCGGCCACCGCCCAGGGCGCCGCGGCCTGGACCGAGCATGTCATCGCCGCGAGCGAGGGATTGCTGTTCACCGAGGTCGATTCCTGGATGACCGGCATCAACCGCAATGTCGAGGGCAAGCAGGTGCGCCGGATCATGCGCTATAGCGGCGGTCATCCCAAGTTTCGTGAACGTTGCGAGGCGGTTGTAGACGGAGGGTACCGGGAATTATCATTGGCCTAACCCGATAATTGCGCCCAACACAATAAAAGCCCGAACAAATCGGCAATAACGGCTTGATCGATTCGACAGGAGGAAGACCATGTCTGCGGAACTTCAGGACAATCTGTTTGCACCCGAAGTTATCGCCAACCCTTATGACTATTACGGGCGGGTGCGTGAGCAGGATCCGGTCCGCTGGAACAAAGCCTACGAATTGTGGCTGATCACCCGTTATGAAGATTTGGTGTGGCTGACGCGCCACCATGAATTGTTTTCCTCGGCGGTGTTCCGCAACGATCCGCGCCCGGCCTATCCGCCAATCGATGAATCCGACCTCGGGCTCTACGAATACGTGCGCAATTACCAGGCTGACCAGTTTATTCAGCATGACCGCCCGGAGCATCTCGAGATGCGTCGGGTGATGCACAGCTATTTCACGCCGAAATCGATGGAGGCGTGGCGCCCCTTTGTGCAAAAGGCGATCAAGGAATTGCTCGACGAGGCCGAGGAAAAGGGCGGCATGGACGTCATGCGCGATCTCGCCACGCCGCTGCCGGTGCTGGTGATCGCGCAGATGATGGGGGTGCACGAGGACGAGCGCCGCTATGTCCGACAATTGGCGGAAAAGCTGTTGTATATCGGCCGCGGCGAATATGACCGGATGAAGCCGTTGACCGAGGGCATGCGCGGCATGATCGAATATGTCTCGCCGCTGGTCGACGAGCGCTTGGTTAAGCCCGGCGACGACTTCATCTCGGTTTTGGCGGATGGCGAAAGGCGCGGGATCTTCAGCCGCCATCAGGTGCTGGTCAATACTTCGCTGCTCTTGCTGGCCGGACACGAGACCACGATCAACCTGATCTGCAACGGCACACTCGCCTTTCTGCGCCATCCCGGGCAGTGGGAATTGTTCAAGACCGACCCGGACGGTTTGGCCAAGACCGCGACCGAGGAATGCCTGCGCTATGATTCCCCGGTGATTTCGATCCAGCGCCTGGCCACCCAGGATGTTGAGATGCGCGGCAAGACCCTGCGCGCCAAGGATCGCATCCGCTGGTTCATCTCGGCGGCCAACCGCGACCCGGAAAAATTTGCCGAGCCTGATAAATTCGACATCACGCGCTGGCCCAACCCGCATGTCGCGTTTGGCAACGGCGTCCATCACTGTCTCGGCGCCACCCTCGCCCGCGTCGAGGGACAGGAGGTGTTCAAGGCGCTGGCCGAACGCTTTCCGCGGCTGCAGCTCGAGAGCGAAGAGTTCGAATATCAGCCGAGCATCACCTTCCGCTCGCTCAAAGCCTTGCCGGTGACGTGGCAATAGAGGGAGGGGACGATGCCGCGCAATCTGCGGATCCGGGTCGACCACGACGTCTGTGTCGGCAATGCGATGTGCGAGGCGATCGCACCCAAAGTGTTCCAGCTCAACGACAACCGGCAGTCCGAGGCGGTCGATCCCGGCGCCGAGACGCTGGAAAAGATCCTCGAAGCCGCCGAGAACTGTCCGGTCAGCGCGATCTTTGTCGAGGACGCCGACACCGGCGAACAATTGTTTCCCTAGCTCGCCGGCACGGAACGGCTTGACCGCTGGCCGGCGGCGGCAATCGCAATCGCGCCGCCGCGCCGAACGGGGGCAGCATGGAACGCAGGCAGTTTGGACAGACCGGGCTCCGAACCTCGGCGATCGGCTTTGGCTGCTGGGAGATCGGCGGCACCTACGGCCGCATCGACCAGAATGAGTTCCGCCGCGCCGTTGAACAAGCGATCGACAGCGGGATCAATTGTTTCGATACGGCTGAGGCCTATGGCATGGGCCTCTCGGAAGAGGCGTTGGCGCAGGCGCTGGGCTCGCGCCGCAACGACGTCATCATCGCGACCAAATTCGGCGTCGGCTATGAGGATATGCCGAACCGTCGCGACAGCCGCCGGGCCCGTGTCCGCGCCGTGATCGACAACAGCCTAAAACGGCTGCGCACCGACCACGTCGACATCTATCTTGTGCACTGGCCCGATCCCAATACCCCGCTCGCTGAAACCATGCAGGCGCTCGACGACATCGTCCATCAGGGCAAGGCGCGCTTTATCGGGGTTTCGAATTTCCGCCTCGCGCAGATCGAAGAGGCCATGGCGTTGCGGCGCATCGATGTCGTGCAATACGCCTGGAACCTGTTTGACCGCCGCATGGAGGCGGAAATCTTTCCCTACTGCGCGACCCGCCAGATCGCGGTGATGGCCTACGGGTCGCTCGCTTACGGCATGCTCGCCGGCACCTTCCATATCGGCATGTCGTTCGACGAGAGCGATTGGCGCGCAAAAGGCGGTATGCTCGGCAGTCTCAACCTGTTCCGGACCTTGTTCGGGTCCGAGCATTTCCCGCGCAACCTGGCGGCGGTCGAGGAGCTGAAATCGCTGGCGGCAAGATATGGCAAAACCCTGCCGCAATTTGCGCTGCGCTGGAGTTTGACCAACCCGGTTATCGGGACGGCCCTGGTCGGGTTTCGCACACCGGCCGAAGTGAGCGAGAATTTGGGTGCGCTCGACTGGGAGATCAGTCCCGCCGATATGGCCGAGGTGGACGCGGTTCTGGCGCGGCATGGCTGTGTGACCGTGCCGCCGGGCTGGCTCGAAGATTAGCGTGGGTTTGCCGTCGCGCGCGCCTCTTTCTTCATCGTCACCGGGCTTGACCCGGTGATCCAGGTCGATGGCCGGGACGAGCTCGGCTACGACGAAAGGGAGGCATTGGGGGCCGAAGGAGGGACAGAATGCCGGTTCAACGCTTTGTGCCGATGACCAAGGATTTCGCCACCTTTGATTGCGACGCGCACGTGACCGAGCCGCCGCTGATCTGGGAGCGCGCCCAGGAATTTCTGACCCGCGACGAACTCGATGCGCTCAAACGCACGATCTGGTGGGATCCCGAAGGCCGGCTCTTAATCGTCAACGGCCGGGCCGTGATCGGTCTCGGCTCGCCGCGCAAGGGCGGGATCCCCGGCACGATGCGGGTCATCACCAATGCCGGGCCGGGTGTCAAACACGATATCCAGCGCGCGCTCAATGTCCGCAATTTGAACCCGAAGACGGCGCTGACCCAAGAGCAGGTCGCTTATCTCGATCATGCCGGCTCTTACGAACCGGGGCCGCGCCTCAAAGACATGGATATCCAGGGCATCTATCAGGTCATGATCATCCCGACCGAGATCGACATTTATCCGTGGCTCGAGGACGCGCTCGGCGCCAAAGCGTTCTGTCGCGCTTATAATGAATGGGCCTATGAATACACCCGCGAAAATCCGGAGCGGCTGTTTTTTGCGGCGCTGATCCCGATGCAGCACCCGGATTACGCGGT